>JAUVKM010000151.1 GCA_030596265.1 Candidatus Cloacimonadota bacterium | reverse complement strand
CCACTGTAGTCAGCTTTATGAAAATATGCACTTCTGTGTTTAATACCCCAGAAATAAATTTTGTAAAAATCTTCCACATCTTTTTCAAAAACATGTGGAATTAAGTCAGCATGAAGAATAAAAGTTCCTTCATAATAGTATTTCTTTAGCTTAGAGCTTTTAGTAAGCCCAATTCCTACATCTGCAACAACAACGGGAGATATGTAGAACTCAAAACCGACATCATCCCAATCTATTTTTGCAACTTCCATTTTTTCTTGAAGAGTTAGTTCTTCTGAATAAAGAGAACTAAATACAAAAAAGATCAGAAAAAAAATAAAAGTGATTTTCATATTTTATTAATTTCACTCATTCCGAATTTTCCAGTTCGGAATGGAATAATTTAGGAAGCTTCTGCTTCCAATAAAATGAAGTAGAAACTTCGACAGCCATTTCCTTCCGAAGCAGAAGCTTCGGAAAGAGAATTCTTAAAAATTTTCGTTGTTCGTTTTTGTTCGCTGCAAAAATCAAAACTCAATTCCCTTTCTGGCTTCAACTCCCAGTACATAATAGTGTTTTATCTCTTTCATTTCGGTAACGAGTGAAGCTCGATGCAAAACCTCATTTTTAGCATATCTGCCAGTCATGATAATTTCCGCATCGGTGTCCATTTCCATCAACTCGATCTGTTTTTCCAATGAAAGCAGTTTCCATTTTACAGCCACATTGATCTCATCGATAACAATTATATCGTATTTATCGCAAGCTATAATTTCTTTGCATTTATCATAAGCTTTTTCTGCTTCTTCAAAATCAATTTTTGATGGGCTTTCCGGGTTTACAAGTTGTGCTGTTCCAAATTGAAATATATCCAATTCTTTTTGCTTAGATAAAAACTTGATCTCTCCGTATTCAAAATTCTTTTTCATGAACTGGATCAAACATACTTTCTTTTCCTGACCCAATGCACGAATAATCAATCCCAAAGCAGCAGTAGTTTTACCTTTTCCGTTTCCCGTATAAATTTGTATCATACTTTCCCCATTTTACTTAAGAAGAAGCATTTTCCTGGATTGATTAAAATCCCCAGCTTCAAATTTGTAAAAATAAATTCCTGAAGAAACAGGCTCCCCTGAATCGTCATTTCCATTCCAAACTACAGAGTGATTTCCAACCGGTAGAACTTCATTAATCAGAGTTTTTATCTTTTGACCTTTTATATTATAGATTTCAATTAGAGATAATTCGTGTATGTTAGAGGTTTCAAAACTAATTGTAGTAGTTGGATTAAAGGGATTAGGATAGTTTGATAAATTATATATAGGAATTGTATTATTTTGAACCGAAACCATAGCAATGCAAGTTACCGAGTTAGACGGTTCTGATTCACCAATTGGATCCTCATATAGTGCCGTTATATAAAAAATACTTTCAGAATTTACATTGAGTGGTGCATTTATGATAGTTACTTCTAATACATTGGTCCCAACTGTTTCATAAACTTCATCATTAACGTAAATGTTATAATTTATTAATGTCGCATTACAAAATTCAGGTTCTTCCCAAGTTAGATCATAAATATTATCAGGAAAAGCATAATAGTGATCCACTTCTAAATTTTGGGGTGGAAAGAATATAAAATAATAATATGTAAACTCAACTTCAATAATTTCAGATTCTCCTTCATCGTAAACTGCAGAAACACCTGCGATATAAATATGTCCTGGTATAAGATCTTGATATTGGTATGAAAAGTCATAAACTAGATGTTGCAAAATTCCATCAAGATATACACCATACCCGAGAAGTTCTCTGTTCAAATCCATTTCAGGTGGATCCCAATATACAGCTCCGATAACTTCATCTACTTGCACGTTTTGAGGTGGATTAAGAATAGCTGGAGCTAAAGGGTCATACAAACCATTATGTTGAATATTAACACCGTCAATTACCATATAAGCAAGATCTTCATTCCAGGCGGAATCAGTATCCCACAAATAGCACTCAACTACCCAGCTCATAATATCTGTGGCTGCTCCCATAATTTCTAAATCACCATCATTATCTACATCACCAAAAACTGGCGGCATTTGCATCGTGGTTGAATACCCTGAAGTTCCACAGGCTATCGGCCAATCCACACACTGAGTTCCATCATGGTTATAGGCATTATATCCTAATCCAAAATTATTATCATCTATCATCAATTCTACGTTGTTATCTCCATCCAGATCGGCAATTCCGATTTGTGCGTAGATCGCATTGGTTGGTCCGGCAGGAAATCCTGCAATGTCATTGCCATCAGAATCCCAAGCAAAAATGTAATCTACAGGTGTACCGGATGAGACCTGATCACCAATAACAATATCTAACGAGCCATCCTGATCAATATCTCCCAGAGATACAGTTCCAAAGATCCAATAATTTGTTGTTTGTGGCCAACCATCTACAGAGCTGGCATCATGATTAACTACAAAAACTGCACCCGCACTACTAGAGCAACCGCCCCATATTATTTCTCTCAATCCATCATCATCAATATCACATAAAATGGGTTGAGAATAGGAATAATTGTAACCGGGATTTGAAAGTGGAAATCCATCTAAAAGAGTACCGCTAAGATCATAAACATGAAGACTGTTATAGCTAAGAGCAACAATTTCGGGAATTCCATCTCCGGTTATGTCACCTGCAGAAATCCCAGCTCCCGGAATGTAATCCAGTTCCTGTGGAAAACCAGGATAAACACTTCCATCACCATTATAAACATAAACCCAGCCTTGCGGATGGTTTCTTACGTTCACGAGTATCTCCATATCTCCATTGAAATCAAGATCGAAAAGACAAACGTTATTAGTACCACCTCCGGCTTGAGTTACAGGAAAACCAGTGCAAGGTGTTCCATCCAACTCAAAAGCATAAAGTGCACCTGAATTAGCGGTAGTATTGTTGCGGCTAGTGCAGACAATTTCCATCACACCATCACCATCAATATCGCCAGCTGCCGGACTACTCCAAATATAAAAACCTAATTGTACGGGCCAGCCGGTAACAGTGCTTCCATCCAAATTTAAAGCAGTTATTTTGGTTCCAACACCAAAGAGAATCTCTAAATCCGGATCCGAATCCATATTTATATATATTGCACCATTTTTACAATTTGAACCAGTATAACTAATTGGCCAGCCATCAGCTACTAAGGGAAGCTCCCTTTCCCTATAAATATTATTAATAAGCTGCGAATCCAGATCATTTATCAAAACCCTGCCTTCCATATCGGGAATAACTGTTCTTTGTATGTCCTCCGGTAATTGTGAGTAATGAATGATTTCAGCAGAAAGTTCAATAGAGATCAAGATTATAAATATAACAAACAATTTGAATAATTTCATCAATTCTCCCTTAGTATTTTTTCTGTTTTCATTAATTGAGTTTCTTTAATTTCGTGTCAACTATCTTGTTGTGTACTTGTGAATCTGTTCTATTAATATTATAGAACCAAAATTCAATTGACATTAGAAATCATATTTAAAATATAGAATGGATATTCAAAGGAAATAGTATGAAAAAGAAATTTGATTTTGGTCCGTATTTATACATTTTACCGGCAGCAATTATTATAATTGTTTTCCGTCTTATACCTATCATTTTATCGTTCATTGTTAGCTTTTATGATTGGACAATAACGGGTCCGGGAAAATTTATCGGCTTTGAAAATTATGTTATGATGTTTCATGATGGTGAATTCTGGCAATCTATGCTAAATACTTTCTATTTAGTGATCTTTGTTGTTCCAACAAGCTTAGTACTTTCTCTTGTTTTTGCAAATTTCTTGAACGGAATTGAAAAGATGAAAAGTCTTTTCCGTTCAATTTATTTTATACCAACAGTAACCTCGATGGTTGCTATTTCTATCGTTTGGAAAATCATCTTCAATCAGCAGACAGGGCTGGTAAATTTCTTTCTTACTAAAATTGGATTTGATCCGATGGGTTGGTTGGCGGAAAGTCGTGGGATTACAGATCTTTTTTTAAGTAGTCTTGGAGTGAATTTCAGTGGTTTTATCCAATCACTTTCCAGTGGAATTGGAATGAGTTATAATACTCTATATTTACTGCTTGGAGGTCCATCACTTGCTTTATTCTGCATTATCATCGTAACTATCTGGAAAGGACTTGGCTATAATACTATCATCTACTTAGCAGGGTTGCAGAACATTCCAAAAGTTTATTATGAAGCTGCTGATATTGATGGAGCAGGAAAGATTAGACAATTCTTCAAGATCACCTGGCAGATGATATCACCCACTACATTTTACGTTCTTATGATGACAACTATTGTAACTTTCCAGGTTTTTTCACAAATTTACTTAATGACCGGTCCGCCGGTTGGAGGTCCACTTGGAACAACAAAAGTGATCGTTTACTTCCTATTTGATAAAGGATTTGGAGAGAGCAATAACCTCAGCTATGCAAGTGCTATTGCTCTTGTTCTATTTGGGATTATCTTAACTCTTACACTATTCCAGAAGCGACTGGAAAAGAAAGTACATTATTAAGGGAACATTATGAAAAAATCAATTTCATACATAATTCTTAGTGTTTGTGGTTTGTTTATGGTCATCCCGTTTATCTGGATGTTAACTACTTCAGTTAAATCACAGTTGGAGGTGAATAAAGGTAATGTCGGTTTTTTGCCCATCGAACAATATTCCACATATGAGGAAGATGGAAAAGTATATCGGATAACTCCCGTTAAAGTAGATGGGGACAGCACTTATATTCATATCTTCGATGAAAATATGAATCGTATTCGCTCGTATGAAAAAGTTGCCAGTTCAAAAATTATAAATAAGAAAGAATTTAAATTACATTTTGAGAATTACAAAGAGGCATTTACGAAAGTTCCCTTTAAACGATATTTTATAAATACATTGTTCGTTTCATTTTCAGTTGTGTTTGGAGTGTTAATAACAGGTTCACTGGCAGCTTATGCCTTCGCCACAATGAGGTTCAAAGGCAGGGATTTTATTTTCTACCTCTTCATAAGTATGATGATGGTTCCCCAACCGGTTTATTTAATACCATCCTACGTGCTATTGAATCATATGGGTTGGATCGATACATATAATGCACTTATAATTCCGTGGATAGCTAATATATTCACGATCTTTCTGCTCCGACAGCAATTTAAAACTATCCCCGATGAATTATTTGATGCCGCCAGAATTGATGGTTGCGGACGTTTCCGTACTTTATGGACGCTGGTTCTTCCGCTTTCAAAATCTGTGATCGTAACAGCGGCTATTTTTGGTTTTATTGGAAGTTGGAATAGTTTTATGTGGCCATTAATAATGACAGATAGTCCCGGTCTCAGAGTTCTGCAAGTAGGGCTCAGTTATTTCTCTCAGGAAGCTTCAGCGCAAACATCTCTCTTGATGGCAGCTTCTACCTTTAGTATTCTACCGTTGGTTATCTTATTCCTTTTTGCTCAAAAACAGATCATCGCAAGTTTTGCATCGAGTGGGTTGAAAGGGTAGTGAATAAATTTATTAAGATGCTTTGCATCTAAAAAAGAGGGAGGTAAAAATGAAATTTATTAGTAGTGGTTTAGTGACTGTAGGTACTATTTTGATACTGTTTGGTTTGATTACTTTTCTGAAAGGAAGTGCCTTTTTGGGAGTTGGATATGCTGTGAATTATTTCCATGCAGCAACCAGCTTTCTGGTTCTAGCTTTATGTTCAAAATTTATTTGTGAATGCAAGAAAAAGGAATAATTTTTTTGTAATTGAAATTGTTCTTGTAAACCTTCCCCGAAACGGGGAAGGTTTTTATTTAAACAAAGAAAATTTAGCATAATTCATTCATTCTGCCTAAAGGATCGGCTGAAAATCTTGAACAAGTATTTATT
>JAUVKM010000134.1 GCA_030596265.1 Candidatus Cloacimonadota bacterium | reverse complement strand
TCGAGACAAATCCAATTCCGGTAAAAGAATCGTTACATATGATGAAGATGATCGAGCGAGAATTGCGTTTACCTCTTTGTTTTATGGTAGATGACAATTTAGAAATATTAAAAAAAGTTTTATTTAAATATAAATTAGTGTAGAGAAAATTGAGAAAACAAATTCGATCCGATATAAACCTTGTTGTTTGCCCAAAAAATAAGCGGCATACAGATATTATTGTTTGTGCTGCGAGTTGTGAGGATAGAGGATATTGCAAGGAATACAGAAGTATGATCACAAATGAAATACTTTTAGATTTTATTGCAAAACATCCAAAATATAAATTAGTAGGAGAGCTTATGCCAACTGGAAAAACAATCAAAACAGATGAAAAGATCTATTTGGTGGTATCAAAAGATAACCAGGTAGAAGAAGTGCCGGAAAAAGAGATAATGAATAATCCTAAGAATTATCTCAAGAAGCAGATCTGGTTAAAGCCGCCATTTCATTATGAATTGGTAGTTTCACTTAAAAGAATTAAAGATTGATCAAGATCATTTTAACTTTATCTTGAAGTAGATGATCACGGTAAGAAATCCCAGGAAATCAGCAAGAATATCATAATAAGAGAAGGATCTACCGGAAATTGGTATTTGATGTAATTCATCGAAGATAGGTATGATAACAGCTAAAACGCATAATAGCTTTAGTTTTTGAATATACTGTTTTGTATCGAACATCTTCATGAATAAATAGGCAAATATCATATAAACAATAAAATGAGCTAATTTATCAATATTCAATGAGTCATCTAGTGGTGATTGCAATTTAGGTATAGAAGTTAACGTAAATACTACGCCTGCCCAAATATAGAACGCAATTTTATTATATTTATTCTTCATTGCTTCAAAATTATTCTGTATAGGAATTTAATTTCCAAACCACAGCAAATGGTTTCATCATGAATTTTGCTTTTAATGGAAGTCTTTGCTCATCATCAGAGAACCAGAAAAGAAGATATCTTTCTTCGTTAACCAGGTTGTTTGTAAGCATATCTGTTCGTTCTTTCTCTCCATTTAAATAATTATGAAAGTTCAACCTTACCTTAATGGCAGATTTCTTTCCAAATATGGTAGAGATCTTTTCCTTTCCTACAACAGAATATTCAACTCTCCAGATAAGTTTGTTAGCATCTATCCATAATTCGCCGGTAGGCTCATCAATTGCTTTTCGAAGGTAAAATAGAGCTGAAAAGAAATCTCGGCTTTCAGGGTTAATTGGATATTCACAATTACGATCAGGGGAAATATTACTTTTTCTTTTTGCTGTAAGTGTTTGTCTGTTATATTCAATTATTCTATTCTCGAAATAATCACCTTGATCAATAAGTTTTTCGTAGGAGTCTGGAAGGTAATTGCCAGAATAAACAGATTTGTAGAAATTATCCATATCTGAAGCTATGCTGGCAATAAAGGTGGATTTTGCTGTTATAGTAATAGTTGAATCTTCATCGGTCATTGAAACCTTAACAACACTGATCCCAAGATATTTGATAGAAAGGTCAAATGTCTTTGCTATGAGCAAAACAGGAATAAAAAGTAATATTATGACAATAGCTCTAAATTTCTTACTCATCGCTGTTATTGATAACTTCTAATGTTATATATTGTATTCGTCGAGCTTTAATTCGCTTAACAGTGAATTTAACAAGGTCTTTATAAATAAAACTTTCATTTTCTTCTGGAACCTTGTTAAAATTATCGTATATAAATTCAGCCAGATTATCATATTTTTCTTCATCAATATCTAAAATAAATTTATCGTTTAATTCAGAGATAGAGTACATTCCATTTATGCTGAAAGTACCATTATCCTGTTTTACTATGTTTGGTTTTTCATTATCATATTCATCACGGATCTCGCCTACTAATTCCTCTAGAATGTCTTCAAGTGTCACCAACCCTTCTGTACCACCGTATTCATCAACGATTATAGCTATTTGTATCTTACGTCTTTTAAATTTGTTTAGCAAATTTTGGATCTTGGTGTTTTCAGTGACAAAAAGTGGAGGACGCAGAAGTGAGCTTATTGATTGTTTTTTGGGGTTCAAGATAATATCCTTCGCGTAAATTATCCCGATAATATTATCAATATTTGCTTTATAAATTGGAATCTTAGAATGACCTGAACTAATGATCATATCCTTAACTTTTTGTAATCCTTCAGATGTGTCAACTCCTGCAATATCAACCCTTGGAGTCATTATTCTCTTTGCATCGGTGGAAGAAAACCGGAAGATACTGGTAATAATTCTTTTTTCATTCTCTTCTAAAGGATGCTGTGTAACCTTAGATTGTATAAGGTTCTTAAAATCTTCTGATGTTATATCAGTTTGTTCAACTTTCCTTTTTTTTGTAGTGAAGATCGAACTGATAAATTCTAGGATTTTAATAAGGGGCCAGAATACATATTTGATTATTTCTAAAATCAAACTGGAAGAACGGGCTGTTTTTTCCGGAGATGAAAATGCCAGTAATTTTGGTGCTATTTCACCAAAGACCAGCAGTAAGATTGTCATGATTATAATCTCAATCATCATTAGAATGGATTGAGAAAAGTGCTGTAGATATTTCTCACCGATTCTTATTGCGAAAAGAGCAGCTGTAGAGGCAGCAGCCACGTTCACAATAGTGTTTCCCAGAAGTATTATTACAAGTAGTTCTTTTGGGTTATTTAATAATCGCAAGATACGCTTTGAACTTTTATTATTGCTTTTTTCTAACTTTTTTATTTGGATCTTTGTTAATGAGAAAAAAGCAGTTTCAGATCCTGAAAAAAAAGCAGAAATTATTAGAAAGCCAATAATTGATATGATTGGGAAACTTATATTCACGAGTCTAATTTTTCTCCTTTTTTAATATATTTAGATATTCACTTTCTTTTGCTTCCATGATCTTCTGATCTCCTATTGCCAGATGATCATAACCTAAACAGTGCAAAAGACCATGTAAAAATAATATCTGAAGCTCTTCTGAAACCGTTCTATTTTCCTTTTGGCTTTTAGCGACATTGATGTCAATAATAATATCACCAATCAAGTTAACTCCGGGGATATTAGCAGTAAAAGAGAGTACGTCTGTAATTTCATCTCTACCCAAATATTTCTTATTAAGCTGCTTTATCGATCCATCATTTGTAAGTTCAAGGTTTACAAAGCTATCCGGAGGTCTGGATTCATTATTAAGAACAATAAAAAAAAGTTCTTCAAAAATTTTAATTTCAATATTATCTGCCGTTTTATTTGATAGAATAACTGGTTTAATTTTCGGGATATTCAAGTCGTTTCCTATAAACACCCATTAGTATTGGCAGCATGTATGTTTTAATTTTCTCAAGTTCTTTTAATGTAAGAGGTGATTCATCTAATTGTCCTTCATTAATAAGATTATGAATTGTATCATCCAACACTTTTTTTATTCTCTTTTCAGAAAAGTCATCTAAGGATTTTGTAGTAGATTCAACAATATCGGCTATCATCACAATAGAAGATTCTTTATTTAGAGGCTTTGGACCAGAATAATTGAATTGCTCTTCATCAAAATCAAGATTTGTTTCAATTGCTTTGTTATAAAAATATTTAATCAGACCATTCCCATGGTGCTGCTGAATTATTTCAATAACAGGTTTAGGCAGATTGTGTTTCCTTGCTAAAGCTAAACCATCATTAATATGGTTGCGGATAAGAAGAGCACTTTCTGTAGCCATCATTTTATCATGAAGATCAGATGATTCGGGATTATTCTCTATAAAGAACTGAGGATTTTCCAGCTTACCGATATCGTGATAATAGCTTCCAACTCTGGCAAGTAAATGATTGGCTCCAACAGCTTCTGAAGCGCTTTCTGCAAGGTTACCAACAATAAGTGAATGGTGATAAGTTCCCGGTGCAACTGTTGCCATCTTTTTTAATAAATCATTATCGAAATCAAGCAGTTCCAATAATATTTGTTTTGTGGCAAGATTCAATTTTCTCTCTACAAACGGTGTTAGCAGGATCAACCCAACAACAGATGTAATACAGGAAATTATTCCCCACAAAAGATGCCAGAAATAGATAGTTATATTTTCAAATTTAATAAGAGATACTGCTGTATTAACTACTAGAAATGATATTAATAAGTATAATGTGATCGGGTAGAATTCTTGTTTTTTCTTCATATGTTTGAGAGCAATGATCCCACCGAAAGTGGTTAAACTTAAGATCATTGGATTAGTGAAACTCCAATTAAGAAATATTGAAACAAAGATTAAGGTTATAAAATTGAAAAGAATTCCAATATGCGGATTAAATATCAAAGCAATAAGAAGTACAGATAAACTGAATGGAATAATTAGAGATGGAATCTCAAAAATATTATTTGTAATAATAGTAAGAATTATTGATACTAATATGCAACTTAGAATTATGATCGTTCTTGGAATTGAAGAGAAATTACTTGGAAAAAAAAGTACCAGGATGTAATCAAATAAAACTAGAATAAGAAGAGAGAGAAGAAATATTCCCAATGAAGATAGTATCAATTGTAGATTATTTCTGGTTGGTTGATGATCTCTCTGTGCTTTTAATAGAGATTGTAGTTTAAGAAGTTCAATGGAAGTTGATTTTTGATTCTTTCCTATAATCCGCTCATTCTTTTGTACTTTCCCTAAAGTTAACGGTACCTTTTCTTTTGCTTTTTCTTTTTCTAGCTCTGTCATATCCTGATCAATAATTATATTTTCAATCAGAATAATATCTGCAAGTTCATGGATTAATGGTTTTTCGTCTTGAATTGTGTGCCAACTGACCAATTTGTTTTTTGCTTCTTCTAGTGAATATAAACGGTTGAGACCATAATTAATAATTCTATTGGATTTTGATATTTTTATTTCCTGATAGCGATAGCTGTCTGAATATATGCCAATAGTAAATATTTTTGTAATATTTTCACTTAAAAAATTATAAATTCTTATTCTTCTATTATTATTCATTAACAGTTTAATATTTTCAAGAGATAATTCATAACCATTCTGTCGCAATTTCTTACTTGTTTTCTGAATATTTGAACCATCTTGCAGAATAAAATGTTGAAAGACAAAATCCAGATTCTTTTGTGCATTGAATTTAAGATTCTCAGAGACTTTATAGATAGGTTGTACTTTCGCAGCTGCTGCAGTTTGTTCTGCTTCTAATGTTTCTTTAGCTTTATAAACATAAAAATCGAAAGGAGCATTAATATCTTTCTCAGCAATTTCACCTAATTTAAGGTCATAGATGTGTGATACCATTCGATATGGGCTGAATACAAAATGCAACAGTGCAATGATGATCGAGGTGAGCAAAATTAGGTGGATTTTATGAAGTTTCAATTGTAATATTAAAAAGAAGCCTCTCCAAAAAAGAGAGGCTTCATATTTCTGGTTAGATTAATCTCTTGGAATTTCAAAGATCTGGTTAGGATAAATAAGGTCTGGATCTTTGATTTGATCTTTATTAGCTCTGAAAATAAGAGGCCATTTTGCAGCATTTCCATATACTTCTTGATAACCGGCAATTCTCCAAAGGCATTCGCCTTTGTAAACTTTCCACTCATAAGGAAGGCCACGAGGTATTTTAATAACTTGATCAGGATAAATCAGGTTAGGATCTTTAATTTGATCTCTGTTTGCTCTATAAATAACAGGCCATTTAGACATATCACCATAAATAAAACTATATTGAGCGATCTTAGAGAGCCAATCACCTTTAACTATTGTGTATTCGTCTTCATAATACTTTGGCTTTGCAGCTTCAAGATTATTCTCAAGATTTATAATTCTGTTGTCAAGATCAGAGAAATCTTTTCTGAAATCCGGAACTTTACCATATTTTGTTCCTCTATAATCGTTATATTCAACAACAAGGGCACGGACGGATTTCTTAGCATTCCAGAGTTCTTTATCAGTAATCCCATCCCAATTAGTGATTTCGCCATTGAAATATTTGATCTTTTCCATAATTGAAGCAAAATCTGCTTCTGTTATGCCAAGAAATGCAAGAATTTCAGCATGAACTTTGTCATACTCGGTTTTTACAGGAACCATATTAGCATTAAGTTCTTCAATGGTTGCAGAATATTTTTCCTGATTAGCAATTGCATCTGCTTTTCTTTGCTGTAATTCAGCGAGATCATTTTCAAGATTTTCCCAATAAACTAATCTCTCTTTTTTCTTAAGATCTTTGTACTCTTCTTCAGAAAGATAAGTAACTCTAGCCTGGACTAATACGGGT
>JAUVKM010000059.1 GCA_030596265.1 Candidatus Cloacimonadota bacterium | reverse complement strand
AATAAAAATTCGTACAATCTTGGTGAAGATATTAAGATAGAATTACATGCATACGATGAAACACTTTCACCAATCACAGAATTGAATGCAGAAATATCAATTACTAACTCTAAAAATCAAATTGTTTATCAAGGTTTCATGTTGAAAGAAAGTAACAATCATTTCATAAAAATCTCAGATTTACAATCCGGAAAATACAAATTTATAATTTCTGATCAAACAACTAATTCACAAACTGAAGGTGAATTCATAATTTCCCAAATTTCTCCTGAAAGCAGAGATACAGGAATTAATTTATCGCTTCTTTCGTATATTTCAAACAAAACAAACGGAAGGATAATAGATAAAGCAGCTGATCTTGAGATTCCTAAAGCAGAAAATGAGATCATTAAATTGAGGAGCGAAATTCCGATTTATAAAAAATGGTATATTATCGTTATCTTTTTACTCACATTCTGTATTGAACTATTCTTGAGAAAAAGATGGGGACTTTTATAAAAAAACAGCCTGCGAAAATGCAGGCTGCCTAATTTCTGTTTTACTTTCTATTATTAGAACTTGAACATCATAGATGAATTCAATCCTATTCCTTTTCCATAACGGAAAAATCCATGATAGAATGTAGCTCCTGTTTGCCATTCAAACCTATCGAATATTAATCCGGTTCTGAATTCATAATATATATTGTCATCATATCCCATAACAGTTTGAAATGGTAACCATCGCCATTGATATCCGGCACCTAATGAGAATCCGTTTTTGTATGAATGCTGATTATTGATGTATTTACCCATAATCTGCAAACTACTTACGATCGTATAATCCATTCCAACACTAATTCCAGGTTTGAATTTTACATAACGGTTTTTGACTCTTGTTGAATCATCCTCTACAAATGTTTCTTCAATCGCTTCATAATCTTCATCGAAAAAGAACAGATCATTTCTGTAGTACTGGTCATACCATCCGCCAGCAAGATCTTTATAGTTTAACTGCATAAAGATATCATCGATCTGAGCATGGAAATTCCCATTGAATATTTTAGCTTTAACACCAAATCCAACTGAGGGCGTTAATCTTCCAACAGAACCTTCATCAGTATACTTGAAATGAGCCTGATAATGATAATAAAGACTATCGGACATAGAGCCAAATCTTTGAGAACTTTCTTCAAGCGATGCATACATCATTGAATAATCTAAATTGATATTTGCACCCAAATAGAGTGTCATATCCCTCAAATATTCTACAAAAGAATTACTTTCTTTTTCGGGAAATAATCCGGGGATCATCCCAAAGCTAACACCTTTTGGATAAGCATAATTCAAAGTTGCTCTCCAGAATGAGAACACCATACTTCCTTCACCTGAATTGCTTATATATGGTCTATTTGTATCATTTCCATAGATCACAAGATTGGAATACATTTTATCCAGAATTTCTACATTACCGTAAGTTTTTAACCCAAATTCAAAGTTCCAATATTTATGCCCAAAATTTAAAAAACTTGTGGATGTATTAAAATTCATGAGAAAATCATCTGCAGTCAGGATGCTCTTCTCATTATCGGTAAGTTGATGTCCTTCTTGAAACATCAACATATCATCAAGCCTGAGAAGTGAGTTACTCATATTGATATCGTATGAAAGAGGAAGATGAATTTGCGAATAGACCCTATCTGCATTATTTGCAGGATTTTCTGGGAAGAAATCAAAATTTCCGAATAAAGCTAAACTTATCGTTAATATGAATATTGTTATTATTTTTATTTTCATTTGTATTCTCCCTATTCCTAATCAAATAAATCACTGCTGATATTAATTTCAATTACCAGATCGGCTTGAATTTGCAAACCACCCGTCCAAGGATTATCGCCGTCACTGAAAATATGAACCCTGGGAATAGTATAAATAGAATCATTAACAAAATATCCTAATTCACTCTGTAACACATTTAGTTCAAATTCTTTATAATTATCTCCGCTGGTCTCCTCAAGAAGAGGAACTCTAAACATTTGGACATTACTTGTATCGGGTTCTTCAAAATTGAATATCTCTGTGAAAATTTTAGTGCTGTCATCAGAAACAAGAAAGTCAAAACCAACTTCCATGCCTGTGTTATTCCAATACTTGAAGATTATTTTACCAGAACTGTATGCATCTTGCATTGGTTGTTCAAATGCCTCAGTATCCTGTGTCTCAATGCTGAACTCTCCCTCATCAAGCGGAATGATCCAAATTCCATCTTCTTCAAAAGTTAATATCTGGATATCTGCTATTACTTCAAAATCTATAGAGACGGAATCATCAAATGAAAGATAAGGTATTATGGTTCCATCTCCAATAAAGGGATCCATTGAATACTCAAATCCATCAGGAATGAGCTGCAACATTTCGTTAATATTGTACTCATCCGAAGTAAACTCGATCTGGGTAATTCCTTCTCCAACATCCAGGTTGATCGGTTCTCCTTCATAATGAGTTAATGAAATTTCTGTTGTATCACGTATTGATATAAGCTCAAAAGATGCAATCATAGGAATTTGAGATTCAATAGTGAAGATGATCGAGCTGTTACCACTGAACATGAAACTATCTTCATCCACAATCTCAGGTTGTACAAGATCAATATCCTGGTAGCCTTCAATAAGTTCTATTTGCTGTGATGGGATCAAAGCATTTATCACATATTCAGCTTGAATATCAGTAATTTGGATATCCATTTGTACGGTTGCTGAAGTATCTATTGTAGCCGTACTATTGTCAGTTATATCTCCTTCACCAATAAGATTAATTGTAATATTATTACCGATCAAACTATCTGCAAGACTTATAACTCCAGTAGCAGAACCACCATGTGGTGCAACATTTTCAAATATAGCTTCTTCAACCATGAGAACACTATTATCATCGAGAATCTGAACTATTAATGGTAATCCTCCAGGAGCATTACCAAGCCAGAAAACAGTATTATTAGTAATTGTAATATTTAAATTCCCACTCACAAATTTGATTTGTTCAAACTCATCAAATGGTTCAAAATCTTTTGCTATCTCAAATGGAATTGTGTAATCTGGATAATTTGGTAAGACATTAACCGGCTGTCCATTTAATAGTGCAACTTCAGATGGCGCAACTTCACCAAGTGTATATGAAGTGTTATGTACTTCGGTATCATCAATTTCAATATCCCCAAAATACTGTGATTCCGATACAATTTCATAAAACTGGAGCGTATCACCATTTGCCTGAAATGAACCAACCTCTGTAGCAATAACCTCGGCATCAAATGTATCATTTAATATTACCAAACGAATCGGTACTGTCCATGACGGTAAACCGATTTCATCAGGTATCGAACAACCAATTAAAAATAAAATCAACAAAATTGGTAAGATCATTTTTTTCATATATCCTCCTAAAATTTAATTTCTAAAAAACTATTATAACATACTTCCTATTTGTAAGTTATATTTGTGAAATTCAAATTTATACGTCCAGTAAAAAAATATTTTTTCCATTTCATTTAGCATTTTCTTACTTGACAGTATCCATAACCTTTTATTTTTTTGGTACTTAGAACATTACTCAATAAGGAGGAGATAATGAAAAAAAGTTTATTCCTTTTATTTATATTCATTACGGCAATGTTATCAGCTGAATGGACAATTGTACAAACTTTCTCGATTCCCGAAGGAGCATCCGGATTAGCTTATGACGGTACTTATCTTTATTGCGGTATTTATGGAGCAAATGGAGATGAAGTTTATCAGATCGATCCAAGTGATGGAAGCTATCAACTTTTGTTTACAAATCCAAATATTGGCGATAGTTTTGGAATGACATATGATGGAACAAACTTGTGGATCACAGATCACGTTACCAGTCCGTCAATTCCTGCTACCGCCATTGAATTAGATATTAATTCTGGTGCGATTTTATCACAATTTGACCTTCCAGCCCATTATATGTCCGGAATTGCTTATGATAATGGAGATTTCTGGGTAACTGCATATTATGACCCTGATGGGCAAATCTACAAAGTGGATAATACTGGAGCTATAATTCAACAATTCGCAGCTCCAGACAATCAACCATGGGATCTGTGTTTAGAAAATGATAATCTCTGGATGGCTGATTACTGGGGAGATGCCCTGTATAAGATCGACCCTGTTACCGGCACACTTTTAGAAACTCACCCTTCCGAAGGAACAGATCCTGCCGGAATAGTCTGGGATGGACAATATCTGTGGTATTGCGATAATGGTGCTGGTGGTGTTGATTACCTCTACAAAGTTGATATAGGGGGTGGAGGAGCACCTCAAATAAACATTAATCCAACAACGATCGATTATGGTTCTGTACGTGTAGACGCTGTTACCGGAAGATATGTCGAGATAAGCAACCAGGGAGATGAAAATCTTGAAATCAGTGAGTTTGAATTTGAAATTGCTCAGTATTATATTGATAATACAGTTGAACTTCCCATAATAATTTCTTCTACAGAAAGCTATAATTTACGAATATGGTTCCATCCCGATGATGCTATAAGCTATAACGGAGCTTGCACAATTCATAGTAATGATCCCGTAACTCCAATGGTCTGTATTACTCTCGATGGAGTTGGAGATGACTCTTCCTATCCAATTGGACAGCAATTATGGCAATATCAAATAAATACAGATTATGATAATTCACCAAAAGCTATCACTCCCATCTCTGACGTCACTGGTGATAATATTGATGATGTGATCGTTTGTTCTGAAGATAATTTCATACGCTGTTTCAATGGTAATTCCTCCGGAATTGCAGATATAATATGGGAAAATGAACTCGGCTCAGTTTATTCTCAATCAGGTTTAACAATAATCGATGATATTAATGATGATGATTATAATGATGTAATCGTTGGAACTGCTTGGGGAGATCGTTCAATTTATGCTCTTTCCGGGCTGACAGGAGAAATTATCTGGACTCATGATACTCATGAATACGGAGATGGTGGATGGGTTTATCAGATTTATGTAAAATATGATTATAACGATGATGAAATACCCGATGTTCTCGCTGCTACCGGAAATGATGGAAATTATACGGGTCCTCAACGGATTTATTGTCTCGATGGATTAACCGGAAATTCTATCTGGGAATTTTATGCTCCGGGACCTAAATTTTCCGTGCTTGGAATCGAAGATGCAAATTATGATGGACAACCGGATGTTATTGGTGGAGCTTCCAACCTTTATGAATCACAGGGAATTGTTTACGGAATAGATGGAGAAACCGGTAATGAAATCTGGTCTTATGATGTTTCCGGTTCATCTGTCTGGGCTTTGGAACAGACATCTCATTGTAATTGGAATGGAGTAAAGGAAATCATTGCTGGAGATTTTTCCGGGAATTATTACTGCATAGAACCTGCTGATGGATCCGAAATCTGGAATGGAAATATCGGAACAGCAATAATCTTGCGCTTCATCAAACTCGATGATATTAATGAAGACAGTTTCCCCGATTTTTGTATAGCTCACAGTGGCTTTCATAATGCACTTGTTATCGATGGTTTCACCGGAGACCAAATCTGGAGTCAACCTGTTGCCGACCAACCATGGAACGCCGCTCGTATTCCTGATATCAGCGGAGACGGGATAAATGATTTGCTGGTTGGAACACTTTTCAATAATAATTACGGATATTTTCTGAATGGAGTCGATGGTTCGGAAATTGGTTCTGTCAGTATCGGAACTCCTGTCGATGCGATTGCTTCAATCCCTGACATTACCAATGACGATTCATGGGAAATGGTATGTGGCGGTAGAAATGGAACGGTGATTTGCATTTCAGGTGGTGAAGTTGTTTCCCATTCACCAAACATTTCAATTCCAGATCCCACGAATATAGCTGAATTAGTTGGTAACTTCCCAAATCCATTCAACCCGGAAACTTCAATTAGTTTCAATCTAAAAAAAGATTCTAAAGTAACTTTGAAAATATTTAATATTAAGGGACAATTGATAAGAACACTAATTAATGCACAATTATCTGCATCCCCCTATAGTGTAGTATGGAATGGGAAGAATGATAATGGTAATCATGTTTCATCCGGTGTTTATCTTTATAGATTGCAGGCTGATACACAATTATCTGTAAAAAAGTGTATTCTACTAAAATAGTGATTTAAATGGACTAATAAATTAGAGGTGGATTTCTTCCACCTCTTTTTTTATTGACATTATATCTATATTATTTTCAATACATTAGTAAATTAAATGTAAATAATAAGTATAAAGGGAAGCGAATGGAGCAAAAGAAACTAATTGAATGGCTATTTGAAAATGGAGATGCGATAATTAGATATCGCACTGCAACAGAACTTGCTGACGATAAATCGGAATACAATATTTCTTCTTTAAGAACAGAATTAATGAAAACACCAAAAGCTCATTATTGGATGAAATGCCTGAAAGACAAACGTAGGTTAAATTATATACATGGCAGCTATGATTACTGTTTTGAAAATGCAATGGGCAAACTTGTATTCATGGGGATAAAGGCAGGTTTTAATAAATTAGAAGACTCATCTAAATCATACGTAAAGTGGTTGAAAGAAAGTATTGAAACAGAATCGGAAGAACCTATTGAAAACCCTATTGATTTTTTCTATGAAAACCTTATTGCATCATTTCTATCTGCATCTGGTTTTAAAGATATTGAACCTGTTAGTACATTTATTCGTGAGCGGATTAATATGATCTATGATTTTACCAAAGATAATAATTTTTCTATTTTCGTTGATAAGGCTAATTATAAAGGAATATCAAGTGCATTTGAAGCTCATTCCCTCATCGATCCGGAGATTTATATAGATGGAAAATTCAAATTGCCATGGATACATGACCTTCTTGCGTTTTCAGCATTCTATGATGAATTCCCGGATAAAATTGATCATATTATTTCCTACATTTTAGATAAAAAATATCAAAAAATTCCGGAAGACTATGGGATTGTAATGGCGGGAGTTAAGCGTTATACTGTATTAGGTTGGAATGTCTGGTTACCCGGATATTTTGGCTTTGATATCGGCGAGTTTCAAAAGCAGAACTTAATCATTAGAATGATCTTAATGAGTCCGTTTAAGATTGCTAGAGAAAGTAAATGGTATAAAAATTGTTTACAACATCTAGAGGGGTTCAAGCAGAAAGATGGAACTTATCTTTTCCCAAAAGAATACCTAAAAGAGAAAAATAATTCTTATTTTATTACCGGTTCCCATATGGGTCTTGGTGAAAATAGAAGATCAAAAGATGGACTCGCATTAGAATCTACTTTCTGGATGTTAAAATTACAAAATAATTGAATATAATTTTATATTTAATCACTTGAAATCTTAGGTTTTTGAGAGTATTTTATGAATAAAATTAATATTATCGACTTAAATAAAAAATATCTAAAAACCTTTTTTTGCTGCTTAGAAGACTGGTCTGACGAAATGAAAGAAGCTGGAGATCACAAACAAAAGTGGTTTGAAAAGATGAAAAATAAGGGCTTGCGCATTAAACTTGCCCTCGATGAAAATGATAATGCCTGCGGTATGATACAATATGCTCCAATTGAATATTCACCTGCTGAAGGAAACGACCTCTACTTTATTTATTGCATCTGGGTTCATGGCTACAAAGGTAAAGGTGTAGGCAATATGCAGAAACAAGGAATGGGAAAAGCACTAATTCAAGCTACAGAAAAAGATACAAAAGAACTCGGTACAAAAGGCATTGTCGCTTGGGGTCTTTCTCTACCATTCTGGATGAAAGCCGTCTGGTTTAAGAAACAAGGATTTAAAAAAATTGATAAAATTGGAATGCAGGTTCTTTTATGGAAACAATTTACTGATGATGCTGTACCACCAAAATGGATTAGTGAAAAGAAAAAACCAGAGAAAGTGCCAGATAAAGTAAATGTAACTGCCTTTTTAAACGGTTGGTGTCCTGCTCAGAATATTGTGTTTGAAAGAGCAAAACGAGCAACAGCAGAATTTGGAGATAAGGTAGAATTTACTGAGATAGATACTTTTGATAGAGAAAATTTCTTAGAATGGGGAATCTCTGATGCACTTTATATAAATGGTAAGCAAATAAGAACCGGTCCCCCACCTTCGTATGAGAAGATCAAGAAGTTGATTAAAAAGAGGGTGAAGAAACTTTAACTCACGGATTCACACGGAAATTTAGCAACGAACAAAAAACGAACAAGGAAAGAAAACGTTATCCTGAGAGGAGTTGAAGGAGGGATAAATGAATGGATTAGATTTTAATCATCAGTACACTAATGGATTGAATAGAATATATTATAGAATAACTGCAGCTTACAATGCAATGAATGCTTGTAATGATTTGTCAGTATTGACTAAAAAATACACAGTATTTGAAGATGATTTTGTAGCCCAATGTTACTTTGCACTATATAATGACACAATCGCAAATGTAATTAATGTAATTGTCCCGAATCGTGATAGTTTTACATATCATAATCTTAAGAAGAAAAATGAAAATAGAATTCGAGAGATATTAAAGCAAAAAAATGTAAAAGATGATTTTATTAACAGTTTTATTCCGAAAATAAAACTCTTAAGAGATAAATATATTTTCCACATCGATAAAAAATACTTAATGAATCCTGACAAAGCTTGGGAAGAAGCAAACATAATACGTAGTGAATTTAAAGAACTGGTTGAAATTTTATATTTAATAATAAAGACTCTTTATCTAGAGAGTGATACACAATTGTGTATTAATCCTGAGTATGAAAATAAAACAGCATTAAAGTTTATAGAAGAATATTTAAGACACAATTAATATTCTTACAACAAGAGATACCATTTTTTGTGTATCTAGAAACTATCGTAAGAGACTATTTCCTCAATAGATTTCAGATTCCTTTTTCCTTTTTCAATTGCAGGATATCCAACCGGTAAAAGTGCAACAATTATGTAATCTTGTGGAAGATTGATCAACTCAGCCATTTTATCATGATAGAATGATCCGATCCAGCAAGTTCCCAAACCTAATTCAGTAGCCTGCAGAACAATGTGCTCAGCAGCGATTGTTCCATCGATGACAGGAGCGTTCATGCCGCATGTCATCACATAATCCAGGTTAGTGTTGCAGATTGCAATTGTAATTGGAGCTTCTGAAACAAATTTTTGTCCTCTGCAGATTTCAGTGAGTTGTTTCCTTTTTTCTCTATCTTTGATCACTACAAATTTCCAAGTTTGTTTATTACTTGCAGAAGGAGCTAGTCGAGCAGCTTCCAAGATTACATCTAATTTTTTCTGTTCCACTGGTTTGTTCTGGAATTTTCTTACACTGTATCTTTCTTTAATACAATTTAATAACATCTTAAACCTCCTAGTAAATGACATTTACAAAATTCAATTTCAGAATGCAACAAAAAAACGGGTCAAATCTGGAAAT
>JAUVKM010000078.1 GCA_030596265.1 Candidatus Cloacimonadota bacterium | reverse complement strand
AGATGCTGCAGGTTTTATAAAACATTTAAAGATCCCACTGTATAAAATACCGAAGATCTCAACGTTTATGCGTAATATGATGAGTGAACAGATCGAAGAGATCAAGCTGTTTGATGGGATTGCAAGTATGTTCCATGAGCTGAAGGCAAAAGGTTATAAAATTGCAATTGTCAGCACAAATTCTAAAGACAATATTCATAAAGTTCTGGGTGAGAATCTGTTTTCTTTGAATGATCATTTTGTGGCAGGTGTTTCTCTTTTCGGCAAGGAATCTAAACTGAAAAAAGTGTTGAGAATGAGTGGAATAGACAAAAAAGATGCGATCTATATTGGTGATGAACTACGTGATATTCAAGCCTCAAAGAAAATAGGTATTTCCTGTGGCTCTGTAGCCTGGGGAGTTAATGATGCAGATGCTTTGGCAGCACTTGCTCCTGATGAAATGTTCTATAAAGTAGAGCAAATCCTACAGCGAGTTTGATTCTAACAAAAGCAAATAAGATCAATGTGGGGAAAGAGTAGATTATTAATTAATATTTATTTGGACTTCTTAGAAAGAGAATTTTGTATTTTTCGATATTTTAGTTCAATATTTTTTCCATTTGAAGTCACACTATTTATTAAAAAATAAGGTAACCCGTTTAATAGTGTTCGATAATAAACAAGAGAATCCCATTCATCTTTATGCATTCTATTTTTTGGAATACGGTCAATTCTATCAATTTCTTCATAACAAGCATCGATCATTTTAGGAATGGAAATGTTTTCATTGCTTAGATTATTTTCAATAAATTTATCAAACGAAAAATGGTATTTTGGAATGTACATTATTAAATCTCCTCACTCTTTTCGCTATTGTTAGTGACTTCTTCTTTGAGTGCATTCCGTAGAACAGTTGCCCACCATTGCTGTGGATTTCTCTTTTCCTGAATAGCTTGGTCAATTATTGTGAACAGCCGATCGAGATTAATACCAGCAGAGAGAAGACGAAACGTAATTGTGGAGTCAAGAGATTTCACTTGTTTGTGGATACGTCTAAGGTGTGATTGGTAGCCAAGTGGGATGATTCCTCCGAGAAGCATTAATCCAAATTCAGCAATCAGGGCAATTCCCCAGCCTTGCATGAAGAGAAGCAGCGAGAATGAAAACACGTGGATCAATTGCCAAAGAATGGTTACAGGAAGCATGGAATTTGAGATCAGAGCATGTTGAATCGGCTCAATGAGCCGATTATCGTAGTGTGGACCATTATTTTGAATAAGATAAATTCTGGCAATATTGCGAGTCGTATTTTGAAAACCGTCAAAGAAATGATGCAAATACACGTGTAAGATGTAGGGTATCCATACATAAATCAAGAATTCATCTGGCCACATTGTACGGTGCGAATGCAACACTAAGTAATAGATGAATATTACGAAATTGATAAGATAGACTAGGTTTGCTTGTATCATTCTTTTTTCCCTTAATTATAAGACTAAACCAATACCATAAAATAAATTTTCAATGTCAAATGAAAAGTTCAATTCCTTTTCACAAACTCAATCACTTAACCGTAGGCTTCAATTCAAGATCAACCGTCCCTCGGGGTGGGAATGCAAATTACTCTAATAAATAATTATAAGAAACGAATGACTAAGGGTACTATAATAGATATTATACCAAGACATAATACGACTGCCGTGAAGAGAAAATATCTTTTACCATAATTGGCTAATAGTGAAAAGTCGTAATATTTATCTACTTCGTTATCCCGATACATAGACAGCAAACCTTGTAGTAGTTTATTCCTGGAGTTTTTTCCAGCATACAATGCCACAATTGATATACTGTTTACAATAATAGCCATGAATATGAAAGCAATAAGCACAAAATCATCACTTGAGTTTGCATTCTCAGATGCTGCACTACTAGCAATTGAAGAATTAATAGCCAATACTATAAGGTTGAAAATAACAGCAGTCACAACAAAGATTGTATCGGTTCGAGAGTTTTGTTGCAACTCATTCATGATGTGTTGATGAACTTTTTCTATCATAATATCCTCCTATTTCACTTAACCGTATGTTTCAATTCAAGATCAATTCGATCTTTCAAAAATATTTTTATCAATGATTGATAAGGCACATCCCTTTTATTAGCGATCATTTTTATCTCATCTAAAACAAGTTCGGGGAGGCGTAATGAAATAGTTTTAGTTGATGGTTTTAATTTTGATAATGTTACTTTTTCACCTTTTTTCCAATTGATATATTTAGATGAATCTGCTTTTGCCCAGAATTCTCTTTCTTCCGTTTCATTTTTAAATTTTGGAATATCTTTATGTTTGCTCATTAGTTTCTACCAAAATCTTTTCAATAGTAATTTTCAATCTGGGAATGCTGTCAGAAATTGTTTTTTCAGCAATAGTTAAATTAATACCATCGTAATTATGAGCAATAACATTTCTAAAACCAACAATGTTTTTTATTGGTATCTTAGATATGAATTCATCCGATGTGATTTTATTAACTAATTCACCAATTTGTTGA
Organism: Candidatus Cloacimonadota bacterium; assembly: GCA_030596265.1. Next base: position 5,824 of record JAUVKM010000078.1, on the reverse strand, counting down.
ATACACATCATCAATGCATATTTACTTTCAAAATCGATAAGAGCATTTTCAATAGTTTTGTGTCTCTCAACAATTTTATTTATGTCGTTAATGTATTCTAAGATTGATTCTAATTTTGCTAAATCTCCAATTTTAGACATATTGTACCTCGGGTAAAATGTATTTTCTTCCTACCTTTTTTAAGGCATTTAAATCTGTAAGATCAATTTTTTTACCAAGGCTGATCTCTAATTCTTTTTCAATTTCTTCAATTACCGGAAAGACATCCCAACCTGGATATTTATCTAAAAATTTTTGAGTCATTTCGTATAAAATATCAATATCACTTTCTTTGGTTTCTTCGTTTCTGGCGTATGATCCGAAAATTCCAAGTATGATGAATCCTTTGGAATTATATTTTTCTTTTATTTTTTTTATTCTGCTTACAATTTCATTATTCATTAATTTTATCCTCCGCCTAACATTGCATTCCAATTTCACTTAGCAGGAAACATTAACTGAATTTATTTGTCAAATTTTCTTTCACAAACCCAATCACTTTCTCTGCATTTATTCTTACATCGTTTTCATCAAGTTTTAAGGGGATGACAGTTTGTCTTTCTCTTTTTGAGAGTCCGTAAGTGTAGGTTTTATCGTAATAATCTAAAATGATGTCAGTAGCTTTATAATAATCTTTTCCCTCAATTGCTTCTATTGCCAATTTAGAGTTTAATCCACCCAATCTGCGGGAAATATTATTAATAGAATTTATCAGTTCATCTTTACTGAAATTTGCATAATCTTTTACCAGTCTATTAATGCGATTGTCTTTTGAAACTTCAATTTTGATTACAGTTGTATTTCTTATTTGTGTGAATAGATCATCAGGGATTTTTACTCTCCCTATCATTCTGCTTTCATCTTCTAACCAGATATTTTTCTGGGAATCAAATTTATTTAATTGAGATGCAAGATCATTTTCAAACTGCTGGGTTGAGGGTTGATCATCCTGTCCCAAGGCTCCAAAAGCAGAGCCTTTATGATTTGCTATTCCTTCCAGATCAAGCATTTGTTCGTTAATTTTTCCAATATCTTCCAGGATCTCAGTTTTCCCGCTTCCCGTCATTCCACCAATAACAATGAGCTTATATTTTTGCTTAAATGAGTCGAGTACAAAATTGCGATATGATTTGTATCCACCAACTAACCTATATATTTTTTTCCCTGCAGTTTGGAAGAGATGTCCCATGCCTGTACTGCGAAAACCACCCCGCCAGCAATAAACGCAAATTTGTTGTGAAGGAACTGATTTTTGTAATTCATCAAGATAATGATTGGTTTTTTCAGCTATATATTCTAATGCTTGAGCAATAGCGGTATCGCGGCTTTCCTGTTTGTATTTTGTACCCACAATTGCACGCTCTTCATTAGAAAATATAGGAATGTTTATCGCACCCGATATGTGCCCATCACTGAATTCCGCAGGAGAACGAACATCGATAATAGGTAGATCTTTTGAGATTTTTATGAATTCTTGGATCGAAATGCTATCCATAAAATTTATTACAGATCATTTTACTAATATTTCTTCCAGAACTTCCAAACGACCTTGCGGTGCATCGGGAGCATCTGCATAAGGTTTTATTCCCAGTAACTCACAGATCAATGGATAAACATGGATATTTTCAAATGTTCCGATCTTATAATTAGTTTTTATCTGTGGTCCCATTGCATAGAAAATTCCGTGCATATTTTTTACTGCTGGGTCATAACCATGTGTTCCGTGAAGGCGGATAAGTGATCCTGCGCTTTTTGTCATGATCCGCCAGCCTTCATCAGCAACTAATACAAAGTCACCGGTATTCCTATTAACAAAATGATATCTCTCGGGAACTTCATCACGTTTATAGGTTGAAAGGTGTTCAACATTTTTTAACTGTTTATCTATTTGCTCTATCAAAGTATTATTCTTCTCTTTTAAATGAACTTGCATAACAGGTCCGCCACCATAGTTAAGAAGTGCGTTCATGTCAGATACAAGATCATCTAAATAGATAATTCTATCCTGGCTTATTGTTGTCATCCCATGATCGCTTACCAAAACTAAATTAATTTCATCAGCAATATCAAGTTTTTTAATTCCCTCCAAAATGTATCCTAAAATGTCATCCATATATTTTAGAGTAGGAATAAGATCGGGATTTTCGGGACCATATTTATGTCCGTCAGAATCAGGTTCATCAAAATACAGCATCACCAGATGTGGTCTTTTTTCTTCCGGTAATTGCAACCAGGTCATCACAGAATCTACACGAGCCAGGTAAGGAAAATTATGCTCGTAAGCTTTTACAATTGAAGGTAGATATCCTTTTATTGGTGCTTCTGATCCAACCCAGAAGTAAGAAGCGCTCTTAACATTCTGACGTTCCGCTGTAACCCAGATAGGCTCTGCTTTATACCATTTTGCGTCCCGAACTTTAGATTTATCAGCAATTTGGTATACTTCCTTAAATTCATTATCATAAAATTTATTTGCAGTTATCATGTTAGTTGCAGCATAAGCTCCTGTTGCCAGTGCATAATGATTTGGAAATGTTTTAGATGGGAAAACAGGTTGGATAGATTCTGCCTTTACACCGTTATCTCGCATAAAATCAAGATTTGGCGTTTCAGTTTTTGTGTCATAATCAAACCTGAAACCATCAAATGAAACCATGAGTACATACGGTTCACCTGCAAAAAGACAGATGAAAAGTGTGGTCAATAGCAAGATAAATATTATACGTTTTAGTGTAATTTTTGAATTCATATCAGCTCCTTAAAATTTACTTTATGTGAATTAGCATAATGAAGATGTTTTGTCATCCTGACGTTTACCTGCCTTTGGCTGGAATCTTTCACGTTGTTCGTTGGAAGGATCTCTATTTATAATGAGATTCTTCGTGAGAAAATTCTTCGAAGATTATCTCAGAAAGACAAACAATTTTTACTTAATCGCAGCTAATTCTTCTTTAACAAAATCAACCAGTTCTTTCACATATTTAGCAGAGAAATCAAATTTTACTCCTGCAGCTTCATAAAGTTTATCTACCGGAACAGTATAACCAAGTTTGAGGAAGTCTTCATATTTTTCCAGTGCCTTTTCTTTGCCGAATTTTTTATAATTTCTGTAAACTGAAAGAGCTCCAAGCTGGCTCATTCCGTATTCAATGTAATAGAATGGAACTTCAAAAATATGGAGTTGGAAAAGCCAGAGTAATTTTTTGAACTTTTCTACATCAGTCCAATCTATCCCTGTATCATATCTTTGCAGAAGTGAAAGGAAATATTCTTCTCTCTCCTCCATTGTATGCTGTGGATTAAGATATATCCAATGTTGAAAAGCGTCAACGATCATGCACCAGGGCAAAAAACCGAGTGCTCCTTTAAACTGATCGCGTTTTGCTTTTTTCAGGTCGTTTACATTATCATAATATTTATCCCAATGATCCATCGATAGAAATTCCATTGTCATGGAAGCAAGTTCTGCAACTTCACTGGGTGTGCCTTTGTAAGGATCAAGCTTGATATTTTTCATAGCAAATGTGTGCATTGCATGTCCTGATTCATGTAGCAAGGTAACAACATTTTGGTGCAGTCCAACTGCATTCATAAAAATAAAGGGAGCACCTGTTTCTTGAAGTGGATAATTATAACCACCGGGTGCCTTACCTTTCCTATTTTCCAGATCAAGAAATTTGGTATTTTTCATCATATTGAGTCTTTCACCAAATTCTGGTTTTATCGTGTGTAAAATATCAATGGCTTTATCTATGAATTCATCGATTTCCTTAAATGGCTTAAGGATTTTTCCATCCAGATCAACAGAAGTATCCCATGGTTTTACAGAATCAATTCTCAATATGTTTTTTCGTTCTACGGTGAATTCCTTTAAAAATGGTACAACTTCTTTTTCTATAGCATCATGGAATTTCAAAATATCTTGGGGTGAGTAAGAAAAACGCCCTTTTGCCTGATGCATATAATCACGGTAATTATCAAATCCGGCATTTTTAGCTTGCTGAATTCTAAGTTCTTTCATTTCATCAAAGAGCTTATTAAATTCTTCACGTTTCTCCATCATTTTTTCCATTCGTAAATTCCAAACTTCCCTGCGTACTTCTCTATCCTGATCTTTTAAGAATGGTGCAAGCTGAGATAGTGTTTTCTCTTCACCTTTGTAGGTTACGGTCAATTTTGAGAAGATCGAACCATATTTGTTAGCCAGCTCTTTTTCTTTAACTTGAAGTGGGATATTCTCTTCACGATATAATTCAATATCATTTGCAATTATCATATTCAGATGTGCATAGTCTTCTTTAGCCAGATCTTTACGATAGGGGCTGTCATAGAATTTTTGATTAAATTTAAAATCGTAAGGTTTGGTTTTGGCAATAATGCCTGCATAGAACTCATTAAATTTATTGGAATATTCTTCATTATCTGCAAAGCGGGTCATATTAATATAACGCCATGCCATTTCTTCGGAAAGGATGTCGGAAAGTTCACCTATTTTTTCCATAAAATTTAAAAGTTCATATGGCGAAGTTATTTCCTCTTCATCCAATTTTTTCATTTCGATTTCTACATTTTCCCATTTTGTAACATCGAGGCTTTCTGCAAAATATCTTCTTGGTTTCTTAGCGATCTTTTTGTCAGTGAAGTTCATTTCATTCTCCTTAGAGTACATTATTTTTTTATTGCTCCGATGATTTTTAGAAAGTTAAATCTGACAAGCTTTTTTACATGCGCAATTTATAAAAAAACACGATAGTAGTAAAATTCCACTTGACTATACAGCATTTAGAAAAATAGAAATCAAATAGAGTTACATAAATTAAAAAAGGAACAAAAATTAGGAGGAAAATATTATGAAATCCATTTTAGAAAGAGTTAAAAATGATGATGTGAAATTCATCCAATTACAATTTTCTGACCTTTATGGAATTGTGAAGAGCCTAACTATTCCGAGTCGTCAATTGAAGGATGCACTGGGAAATGGAGTCTGGTTTGATGGATCATCGATAGAAGGATTTGCCAGGATATGTGAAAGTGATATGTATTTAAAGCCGGATGTAAGCACATATGCAGTAATTCCCTGGTTGGAATCTGAATATGGGAATACAGCCCGGTTTATCTGTGATATTTATACTCCTAATGATGAACCATTTGAAGGAGATCCCCGCTTTATTCTGAAAAAGGCGATTGCAGAAGCTGCCGAGATGGGCTACAGATTTAATACAGGTCCGGAAATGGAGTTTTTCCTCTTTAAAACCGATAATGGTCTCTCACCTCTGCCAAATGACAAAGCAGGTTATTTTGATCTTACGACCGATGAAGCTTATGATGTTCGTCGTGAAATGACAGTGACTGCTGAACAATTTGGTATAGAGATAGAAACAACTCATCATGAAGTTGCAATCGGGCAGCATGAAATATCCTTTAAATACGGTGAAGCACTAAAAACTGCAGATAATGCCACGACCTTACGTTTTGTTGTAAAAGCAATTGCCCAGAAACATGGTCTTCATGCAACCTTTATGCCCAAACCCATTGCCAATGAAAACGGTTCTGGAATGCACGTTCATCAAAGTTTATTTGACATTAAAACTAAAAAAAATGCTTTCTATAATAAGGCGAATGACTATAAACTCTCACCAATAGCTCATAGTTTTGTTGCAGGTCAGTTGAAACATATTAATGGTATGTGTGCAATTTTGTCACCTACAGTTAATTCCTATAAAAGGTTGGTTCCCGGATATGAAGCACCTGTTTATATTTGTTGGGGAAGGACAAATCGTTCAGC
>JAUVKM010000181.1 GCA_030596265.1 Candidatus Cloacimonadota bacterium | reverse complement strand
AAAAAGTAACTTCATTTATGATTAATAATGAATACAGGAAATCAAATAAATTGAATAATACATTTGTTACCAGAATTGCAGCAAATAAAGTTATTAAAAAAATCAGCAGTTTTGATTTGATCTCATCTGCTTTAACAAAAGAAAAAGACCAAGCTCTTGTGTATTATGATGTAAATAACAAATACGATCTTACGATCAATCTGAAATTAATCAATAATAGCTGGAAAGTTCGATCAATAATCATTGGGAACCCGGAATTATTTAACAGCGAAGGTGAAGCAATACAACAAGTTGCGATTCTGCTTTCCAAAAATGAAACTACAAAAGCTTACGAATTGCTCAAAAAATATTCCAATATTTACATCACTTCATCTGATTTTGAATATTATTGGGGATTGTATTACACATTTACTAAAAACCAAAAAAAGGCTGAACATCACTTCTTGCAGGCCATGATCTTAGATCCTACATTTATAGAAGCGAAATATAATTATGCATTTATTCAGCATTCAAATGGAAATCTTGAAAAAGCTAAAAATCTATATTATGAAATCTTACAAGAAGCTCCAAATGAACCGAAAACACTAAATAATCTTGCTTCGATATTAATTGATGAAAAGAATTACGATGAAGCTGAAAAGCTGCTTAGAAAGTGCATTAAGAACAATTTGGAATTTGAGATCGCTCAGCAGAATTTGGAACGATTAGAAAAGTTGAAATAAAGCACATTAACAATTTGGAGAGTTAATGAAAGAAACCGGTCTGGATTTAACCAGCGGAGACATATACAAGAACATGATGAAATTAGCATTACCCATAATGTTATCTAATTTCATGATGACTTTTTATAATTTAACTGATGCTTTCTGGTTAGGTAAGCTTGGTGATAACGCCATGAATGCAGTATCTGTTGCAGGGTTAACTTTTCCTTTAATTTTCTTTCTTTCATCATTTGGAATTGGATTTGTAGTTGCCGGAACTGCTCTAATATCGCAATTTAAAGGTGCCGGAACTCCGGAAATGATGAAGAGAGTTGTAGGTCAATTTGTAATAATTCTCATTGTATTTTCAATTATTTTTCTTACATTCAGTTTTACATTTCTTGATAGCATATTAGGTTTACTTCATGTTCCACAGGAAATATTTGAAATTTCAAAACAATATATCTCTTACATTCTGGTAGGTGTTTTATTTATGTTCATTTTCCTAACATATCAGAGCTTTGCACATGGTTTGGGAGATACAATATCACCAATGAAAATTCAGATAATATCGGTTAGTTTAAATGTAGTTCTAGATCCCATCTTCATTTTTGGAATTGGATTTATGCCTAGGATGGAAACGGTTGGTGCTGCACAGGCAACTTTGATCTCGAGAGTGGTTGCAGCAGGCTTGGCAATCTACTTTTTGAAAAAGAAAACAAATCATATTATTCCAAATATAGAAGATATCAAACCAGACAAGAAACTTCTTAAAAAAATATTCGACATTAGTATTCCGGCTTCTGTTGCACATTCTATTACAAGTTTTGGATTCATTATTCTGCAAGGATTTGTAAATACTTATGGAACTCTTGTAATAAGTGTATTTTCAATTGGAAATAGAATGATGGGGCTCTTCATGATGCCGGCTATGGGAATTAGTAATGCACTTGCAACAATGGTAGGACAAAACCTGGGTGCAAAGAAAATATCGCGAGCAATGAAAAGCGTGAAAGTAGGAATGATACTGGTTTTGCTGATAATGTTAGTTGGATGTTCACTTCTATTTTTCTTTGGATCGACCCTTACTAGATTCTTCATAAACGATCCGGCAATTGCAGGTGTAGGGGAAAGGATGTTCAAAGTTGTTTCATTTGCTGCTCTCATTTTCAGTGTATTATTTGTTTTTATGGGAGTATTTAACGGATCCGGGCATACAAAACCGACAATGATCTTGAATATTTCAAGACTTTGGTTTTTGCGTATTCCACTTGTGTTCATACTCTCCGGCAAAATCTTAGAATTCGCATTTATCCGTGATAGCTTCCTAAACGAAATACTTACAAAACTTTCGATCCCACTTTCAACTCATTCCTATGATGCGCTCTGGTGGTCAATGCTTATAAGTAATATTTTCACAACTATTATGGCTGTAATTATCTATAGACAAGGAAATTGGAAAACAGGAAGTATATAAGAGTTACCTTGCGAATGGTTTAGGAACGAAACCTTCGCAATGGTGACGAAGATAGAATTGTGTTATTCAACCATTGCGGAGGCTTCTAGCCATCAGACAAGCAAGAGAGTTCCAGCATCGTTTTGCTTTGCAAAGCCGACGCATCATCCGCAAGGTCTCAAAATTTTCACAAGGTTTAATATATTAGAGGAGATATGGAAAAGAAAAATTCAAAATTAGTATTGGAAAAAAAAAGCAATGAAATCATAGAAGTATTTTTTGAGATCCAGACATTAAAGAATCTTTTTAGGCAGGGCTGGCTTAGATGTGGAGTTGAAAAGAAATTCTGTGAAAGTGTTGCGGATCATAGCTTTTCAACAACAATGTTAGCATGGCTTATCGCAGATGAATATTTACCGGAACTTGATATTATAAAAGTACTTAAATACTCTCTAATCCATGAAATAGGTGAGATCTATGCGGGAGATATAACTCCGGATGATAATATAACTGATTCTGAGAAGTATGAACTTGAGATTGCTTCAGTAAAAAAAGTTTTTAGTAAATTAAAACATGGTGATAAGTACATTAGACTTTGGGAAGAATTTGAGAATGCAAAGAATAAAGAAGCGAAATTCATCAAGCAGATAGATCGGCTAGAAATGGCGTTTCAAGCACATTTTTATGAAGATAAATTAGATTTGAACTTACAAGATTTCAAAAACTCAGCTAAAAGTGTTTTAAAGGATGAGATACTGAAGGAGCTATTGCAGAGTTTAGAATAATTGTTACCTTGCGAATGATGCATCGGCTTTGCAAAGCAAAACGATGCTGGAACTCTCTTGCTTGTCTAATGGTTGAGCAAAGCGAAACCTTCGCAATGGTGACATATAAAAGAGGATTATATGATTTATGAAGAAAATGGATTCTATCATCTATACAATCGTGGATGCAATAAAGAGTCGATCTTCAAAGAGAAATCCGACTATAAAAATCTCATTCAAAGAATTACAGAATCTAATTTCAAAAAATATCTCAATATTATTTCCTATTGTTTAATGCCGAATCATTATCATTTTCTTCTTCAACAAAAATCAGAAAAACCTATCTCGGATTGGATTCGTTTTGTTTTTGGTGGATATACTCAATACTTTAATCACAAATATTCTCGTTCAGGTACATTATTTGAAGGAAGAGTGAAATCCAGAATGATCAATGATGAAAGTTATCTTATAAGATCTTCACTTTATATTCATTATAATCCGGTTGCAGCGGATTAGTTTCAAAATCGGAAGAATGGCAATTTTCTAATTATCATGAATGGATCGGTTTAAAAAAATCGAAATTATGTGATTATAACTTTATCAGTGATAATTTTGATTCAAAAGAAGATTATAAGAAATTAATGAGTGATTATTTAGAAGGTAAAGTTTTTGAAATTGATGAATTTGAAATTATTAGTGATTGATATCAACCATTGCGAAGGCTTTCAGCCATTCGCAAGGTTTCGAGTTACCTTCGCAATGGTCGAAGACCTTGCGAATGGTGACAAATGATTCAGAGTTCTTTCAACCATTGCGGAGGTCTACGACCATCCGCAAGGTTCTAAACTTCCAACAAAACTTCTATTATCTCATCTTTACAGATATTTCCCAGGTTGCTGTAAACTCCTCTGTTTTCTTCTGGAAGAAGCTCTGCAAGCCTGTACATCAGTTGATCTGTAAAATATTTACGTTTAGCCTGACCTGCTTTACCTTCTGGATGGAAAATGATTGGTGTTCCAACTTTAAATGCAAATTTTGTTCGTTTGAACGACTTCAAATTTTTAATTATATCTTTTCCACCACAATGCGCAATTGGTATAATTGGAACTTTAGAACGCAAGGCAATGCTGATAACTCCGGGTTTTCCCAAACGAAGTTTACCATCTTGGCTTCGTGTTCCTTCCGGGGCAATTATTAAAAAATAACCATCTTTTAGTACTTTCCTTGATTGTCGGAAGGTTTCAATTGTTTGACCTTCCCGATCAACAGAAATTGCTTCCCAATTGTTTGCAATCCATTTTATCAGACCGCCTTTCCAAGTCTCTTTTTTAACGATCCCAACAACTTTTCTGGGAAGTAAATGTGTGAATATCATTGGAACTTCCAAAAAATTTGTATGATTTATAGCAACTATGTATGGACCTTTTAAAGGGATTTTTTTTAATTCTTTAGAATCAACTTTGCATATTGTTCGTAAAATTACATGAATAATAATCGCTGCAACTTTTCCGGATAAATTCAATTTAAACTGCCTTGATAATATTCAATGCATTTGGAACGCAACTGATCTCCAATAATTTACCTTTCTCACAAATTGTTTCGCCATCAGCATGAACAGCCATTTCACCTTTTAATGCTTTAAGTGTAATAGAAGAAATGAGAGCAGTCTTTGTATTATCAAGTTTACTTTGAGTTCCTTTTGTATAATGAAACATTGTTTGTAATAGTTTCCGTCGGGTTCCTTGCTGGGTCATACACAAATTTAGAAGACCGTCATTATTCTTTCCATCCGGAGCCATAAAGAAAGTGCCGCCCATTCTACGTCCGTTCATAATGGAAACCAAAGCAGGAGTGTAAATCCCTTTCTCACCATTGATCTCCATCTCTATTTCAGGAGCAGCAGGATAAGTTATCAAAGTTTTTAAAGCACCGATCATATAGCCGGCAGCACCGTGAATATGTTTCATCTTGGCTGCTTCTAATCCAACTATCGTATCAAAACCCACTCCAATACCATTTCCAAAATATCTTCCATCTGGATAATCTCCACCTTTTATTAAACCAATGTCAATCGGTTGGATATTTCCTTCTATAAGAGCTTTTAAACAATTCTCAAGAGTAGCTGGAACACCTGCACCAAAGGCAAAATCATTTCCACGTCCAATAGCCAGAACTCCAAAAGTTAG
>JAUVKM010000067.1 GCA_030596265.1 Candidatus Cloacimonadota bacterium | reverse complement strand
GGAATTTATATATTTACTCACGGACACCTTACTCCGGGTGGAGGTTTTCAAGGCGGAGTGCTAATTACAACTGCATTTTTATTATTGATCCTGGCAGATGTGAATTTGAAATTCAACCATTCAATTCTGCATTTCGTAGAATCTTTTTCAGGTGCTTTTTATGTAATGATCGGGTTATTCGGTTTTCTGTTAATTGGAATAAACAGCTTTCTCGATCCAATAATTCTGCCTTTAGGAAAATTTGGTAACCTGCTTAGTGCCGGTGCTATTCCTATAATTTATTCGCTGGTTGGACTCAAAGTTGGCTCTGAGCTTACAACAATATTAGATAAAATGGGAGGAGAATAATGATATTTTCTTTAATACTAGGATTTTTGCTCCTTATCATTGGACTTTACGGAATGTTGACTCAAAAGAACTTAATAAAAATCGTGATCGGGTTTTCTATAGTAGATACCGGAACTCATATCATCATTGTTTCAATTGGTTATCTTCGTGGGAAAACTGCTCCGATTTTAGACGGTGCTGTTGATCTTGCAAATGCTGCTAAACAAGTTGTTGATCCCATCCCATCTGCCTTGGTTCTCACCGCAATCGTTATAGGCCTGGCAGTAACAGCTTTGATGTTGAGCTTTGTTATAAAATTGTATCAAAAAAACAAATCGCTTTCGATAGATGATTATCAGGAGTTAAAATGGTAAATCCAATTTATATACTTATCCTATCTCTTGCAGCCGGATTCCTTTTAACACTTATTGATAAAGGTGGAAGAAAATTATCTCTAACTGTATTTTACGGAATTTTATCTTTCAATGTACTCATTATTGGGGAATGGTTTTATCGATTAGCATTCTTAAATGTTCCAACCTTAATAATTAATACTACCGGGTTCAGTGCTCCATTATCAATAAATTTACAACTCGGAATGCAGGAATCATTTGTGTTATTATTTGCAAATCTTGCAGCTTTGTTATCAGCAGTTTATCTATTTAAAAAATTCAAAGAAACACACATTTCCGGCTTAATCCTTTATTTAATCATGATAATGGGAGTGAACGGTTTAGTGATAACGCGTGACCTTTTTAATATGTTCGTGTTCTTAGAAATCGTATCAATTTCTACATTTGCTCTCATAACATTAACCGAGACCAGAAAATCTCTTTCTGCCGGATTCAAATATATGATCGCCGGTGGAATTGCATCTACATTCTTTTTACTTGGCGTAACATTTGTTTATTACTTTACAGGGAATCTTAATCTGGAATTTATCCATTTAAGTGATTTTAGTAATTTGGGTTTGATCTCAGTATTTCTTCTGGCAATCGCAGTTTTTATCGAGCTAAAACCGTTTCCTGCAAATGGCTGGGCGTTAGATGTGTATGAAGCTGTCGATTCCGGAATAGTTTCTGTTATTGCTGTTGTTAATTCAGCAGCTATATTTTTTGTATTTTACAAAATTATACCCTTGCTTCCGCAGAATTTTCTTAATGTATTTGGAATTGCTGGAGTTATAACTTTCTTTTTCTCAAATTTAATGGGATTAAAACAGAAGAATGCAAAACGATTGTTGGGCTATTCTTCCATTGGTCAAATGGGGTTATTAGTGGCAAGCCTCATTTTTACGATGCATTCACCAAATTCATTAATCTATTTGATCGTGGGTGGATTTTTCATAAATCACCTTATTGCCAAAGCTGGACTTTTCTGGATAGCCGGAATTGTGAAAAAAGAAAATCTAAAAGACTGGAATGTTTTAAAAAATAATAAACCATTGTTGGTCTTATTCGGAGTTTTATTATTTGCTCTATCAGGATTTCCGCCTTTTGCGGGATTCTGGGCAAAATGGGAATTTATTAAGATCCTTGTTCACGGAAGGATGTTCTTTGTTGTAGGTGCTATCTTGTTAGGCTCTCTTTTTGAAGTGATCTTCCTTTTCAGATGGTTTACACTTTCTATAAAAAATACTGAAGAAACAGAGAATAAAAAAGTTTCTTTAGAATTCAGCAAAATGCTTCCTACAACAATTTTTGCAGGAATCACAATTTTGATCTCAGTAATGATCATGAAGTTTTTCTACGGATTCAATTGGCTTCATGCTCTGCCCATACTTGCTGTTTTAATTATTAATGTGATAGACTTTCTCCCTTCCAAGATCAAGGGTATTTTTTCGCTGGCAGCAGTGCTGATCTATGGATATTTCATCTATCCGCTTGAAAGTAATATCCAACTTTTCTTCGGAATTATTTTCATAATTGGAAGCGCAATAAATATAATTAGTACACTAAATAGAAAAGGCAAAAGTGAAGGATTTTACGGTCTTCTTTTGATGATGATCTTCTCTTTTGGAAATTTACTTATTGCAACTACATATTTAGAATTTTTCCTGAGTTGGGAATTTATGACAATTTCTTCATTCCTTCTAATTCTAAGAGGTAAAAAAGCTCAGAAGGCTTCTTTGATGTATTTGATCTTCTCTACTGCCGGAGCATATTTATTGATGGTAGGATTTAGTTTTGCACCTGTTTTAGTTTCTAATTCTGCGTTGATATTATCGATTGCAAATGTTCATCTTCCAATAATCTCTATAGTTTTGTTAGCAATCGGATTTATGATAAAATCCGGTTCACTCGGAGTTCATATCTGGTTACCGGAAGCTCATGCTGAAGCAGAATCTGATGTGTCTCCATTCATTTCAGCGATCTTATTAAAAGCCGGTGTCTTTGGATTATTAATGATCGGAATTTCATATATCAAACATACTCCAACTTTCGATGTATTTTATTGGATTGGCTGGATTGGCGTGTTAACAGCAATCGTGGGTGCATTCTTGGCTTCATTCCAGGAAGATGCAAAAAGATTATTAGCTTATTCCAGCATGAGTCAGGTTGGTTACATTGTTGCTTCAATTGCAATTTTAAGCCATCTTGGCTGGCTTTCTGCATTGTATCTCTCTTTCAATCATATGATGTTCAAATCTGCCCTATTTATTGCCGTTGCAGGAGTTTATTATCGAACTCATACGAGAACAATGTATGAGATGGGTGGATTGATCAAAAAAATGCCATTATCTTTCATCAGCGTTTTAATTATGATAATTGCTGTTTCAGGAGTGCCGCCATTATCCGGTTTTGGAGCAAAATGGCTCATCTATTCTTCTTTCATCACAAAGGGCTGGTATTTGCAAGCCGGAGTTCTGTTCTTCGCAAGTGGCGTAAGTTTTCTCTATCTATACAGATTGATCCACACAATATTCTTAGGACAGCTCAAATATGAACATCAGGAAGTTAAGGAAGCTCCGCTTTGGTTCATCATTCCTCAATATATCTTTATTATGGGAATTATGGCTATTTCAATGTTCCCAAACCTGATCATCCAACCTCTAAATTCAGTTGCCATGCGTTATTTTGATTCCTCAATTATTATTGATGGATATACTATTTCAAGTAGTTTAGGATATTGGAATGGGAACATGATAATGATGGTCACAATGGGGGTTTTTGTAGTTCCACTGATATTCTTAATGTTGTTTAACGGAAGAGTGCAAAAGGTGAAACAATTTAATATAGTTTACGCAGCGGAAAGACCGGAATCACCTCAAACTACTCATGTTGCCCATAATATGTATGCGCATTATAGAAAAGCTCTCGGTGGATGGGGAAAACCAAGAACCTGGAATTTCTGGCATGATGCATCTGAGTGGTCACATAGTTTGGCAGATTCTTTACGACAATTATATACCGGAAACGGGCAAACATATATTCTACATATCATTATGTATATTGTAGTAATTTATTTCATTTTGGGAGTATAAATATGAATATTTGGATAAAGATTCTTTATGCGGTTATCTCGGTTTTAGTTGCCACGATTTATGGTCTTACACTGGCTGGAATTGTAAGAAAGATATATGCCAGAGTTCATGGAAGATATGGTCCACCTGTTTGGCAGCCATTTCTTGATATTATAAAAAATCATGGAAAACGAGTTTCAATTTCGCACGGGATTATGTTTTTTCTTGGTCCTGTATTTCGTATGGCAGGCGGACTTGGAACGTATCTTTTTATTCCGGTGATATTTGGCTCGGTTGTGTTTTCTAATTTTTCTGTGGCAGGTGATCTGCTTTTGGTAATGTATTTTATTTTCTTCGGTCAATTGGGAATGGCTCTCGGTGCCGGAGAAGGTGGTCATCCTTATTCCCCGATCGGGATAGCGAGAGGTTTGTCTCAAATGACAACTTTTGAAGTACCATTTTCTCTTGCTGTTATTGCGATAGCAATTCAATATAACACATTGAATATAACAACTATCGTGGCAGCTCAACAGGGAGGTATTCTAAATTGGACATTGTTTACAAATCCGTTGGCGGTAATTGCGGCGATGATCTCTTTATTGGGCATGAATATGCATTCACCATTCAGTATTGTGCTTGCTCCACAAGAAATACCAATTGGACCGCCAATAGAAATGAATAGTAGTTTTCTGGCTACTTTGCAAACTAACAGAGGTTTGTTTACAGCAGCCAAGCTGGTTCTTTTTATGAATCTATTTTTCGGCGGAGCTACAAACCTTCCAATAATGATAGTTAAAACATTTTTAATTTATATGTTCTCGGTTTTTGTGGGAGCATCTTTCCCAAGATTCAGACCGGAACAATCGATGCGGTTTTTCTTGAAGTGGCCTACGTTAATTGGAATTGCATCTATAATTTTTATTGCATATTTTTAGAGGAAAGGATGAGCAACAAACAACACGAACTAAACGAACAGAAAATTAATATTTTTTTGTCTTTTGTTCGACTTGTTAGCTTTGTTCGTTGCTAAAATATTTTTAAGGAGATATTGTGGATAAGAAAGATATAAAAGAAATTGAAAAGCAGATGAAATTAGCTAATGATGGATTACCTGAGAAAGAGCGTATTCTGTTTTCAGATGCACGTCCTACTACGGTAGCTCCATTAAATAAATATCTTGAGAATTTTCTGAATTGGGCAAGAGCACGATCACTTTGGATAATTGGTTATGGAACCGGCTGTGGCGCAATGGAGCTAAGACCACTCATGACATCCCGCTTTGATATGTCTCGTTTTGGAATTGCTCCCAGGCCAACCCCCCGGCAATCATCTGTTTTTGTTATCGGTGGTTATGCATCAATAAAAACAATTAAAAGGATCGTGCGAAGTTATGAGCAAATGCAGGGACCAAAATTCGTGATAGCTTTGGGAAGTTGTACTATAAATGGCGGTATGTATTATGATAGCTATAATACTATTAATAGATTAGATTATTATATTCCTGTAGATGTTTATATTGCAGGTTGTATGCCGCGTCCGGAAGCTTTGATTGCCGGATTCAATAGATTAAAAGAAAAAATTCAAGCCGGTGAATGTGAAGGAATGAATAAATATGCAGAGAATTTTGATTGGTATAAGAAAAACCAAAAGCAAATTATTAAAGATTGGAACATGCCGGATTACAACTGGTAGGAGAAATAATGGAACAATTAATAAATAAAATTAAGCAAATGATCGATCTTGAAAAATTTACAAAGCAGAGAGATGATCTCTATTTCTTCACAGTAAGAGAAGAGCAGCTTGAATTAATTCTTTCTTATTTAAAAGATAATGAAGGATTTACTCATTTGGCTTTTTTGCAAGCGGTAGATTATATTGAAGATAACAAATTCCAATTAATCTATATGCTGAATAACTATAATACCAAAATTAATCTTGGCATTAAAGTTTTTATTGATAGAGAAAAAGCAGAGATGACTTCTATCCATAAACTTTGGGCTCATGCTTGGCAATACCAACGTGAATTGCATGAAATGTATGGAATAAATTTCCCGGAATCTCCACGAGTTGAGGAATCATTTGTTTTAGAAGGATGGGAAGAAATTCCACCAATGAGACGAGATTTTAATACACTAGAATATTCAACAAAAACTTATTATCAGCGACCTGGAAGAACAAAGACCGATCCTGCCAAATATATGAAAGAAAAAATGTATAAAGACTATGCAGATTCTCCTAAAATAAGGAGGGATAATGACTAATATATCTAAAAGTAAATATAAAGATTATATAGCCGATAGATCAAAATATCCTGAACTGGAAAACGGCAAACCGGTTATCGCTCTTGAATCACATAAATTTACTAAAATCTGGCAAGGACCTCAACATCCTGGAGTAACAGGCAATATGTCTTTGGAAGTAATTATTAATGGTGATGAAGTAGTTAATTCTAAAACTCATGTTGGTTATTTACATAGGGGTTTTGAAAAATTGATGGAAAGACGTAAATATATCCAATGTTTCCCAATTGTCTGCCGGATGTGTGTTCCTGAACCAGACACAAATGAATATTGTGTTTCTGCAGCAATGGAAGATCTGGCGGGAATAGTTATTCCTGAAAAAGCTGAGTGGCTTAGAACTCTCAACCTTGAAATGTCACGATTAGGCAGCTTTTTAATGTGGATTGGAGGTCAGGCTAATTCTCTTGGAATGGGAGCAATTGGACAATGGACAATTGGAATGCGTGATTTCTGGTTAGACCTTTTTGAAGAAATGACCGGTGGTCGCGTTTATCATATGTATATGATTCCTGGCGGAGTTAGAAAAGACCTCCCGGAAGGATTTAAAGAGAAAGCAAACGATCTGATCATTAGAACAAGAAACCTGCTTTTTGATATTGAAAAAAGTTTTTTTAATAATGCAATAGTTAAATCAAGATTAATTGGATTAGGAATTATCACACCGGAAATGGTGGATGAATATGGAGTTGTTGGTCCGAATGCTCGTGCCAGCGGAAAAGAATATGATATTAGAATTAATAATCCTTATGTTAAATATGCAGAATTAGATATTAAGATGATAACTTCTACAGTTGGTGATGCTTACGCCAGAGCAGAATTAAGATATCAGGAAATGCATCAAAGTTTGGATCTTATTTCTCAAATTCTTGATAGAATACCGGATAAAGGTGAAATACAAACAAAACTACCTAATGTCTTACACTGGAAAATTCCAGCTGGACAAACTTATATTAAAGCAGAATCAACTCGTGGAGAGCATGGATTTTATATGGTTTCCGATGGCTCGGAATATCCCAGGCGAGTTTTCTTAAGAGGAGCAAGTTATACTCATGCAATATCACTTTTAGAAAAACTGATCGTTAATATCAGCATTTCGGATATTGCTGCTCTTATGGTATCACTTCAAACTTGCCCACCGGAAATAGAGAGGTAGAATAATGAAATTAAGAGATATATTATCACCTTTTAGTGTTTGGAAAAGAGCTGCTCAGAAGCCTTGGACAATTATAGATCCAATAAATGACAGACCGGGTGCAGAGAATTATCGTGGATTTCATAAAAACGATTTTGAAAAATGTATTGGCTGCGGAAGTTGTGAAGAAATTTGCCAAAATGCTGCAATCGACCTGGTTCCGGTTGAAGGACAAGAGACAAAAGATGGAAATAGCGGTTTGCGTCCCATGATCGATTATGGTCGTTGCTGCTGGTGTGCTCTTTGTGTTGATGTTTGTCCCACAGGTTCACTTACAATGTCCAATGAATATACCTGGATAGCCGATGAACCGGAAGAATATAGATTCACTCCCGGAGCTGCCGAAACGAAATGGGATGATAGTGAAAAAGGTTATAAACGTTCAGAAGATATCCAGCTGATCGATTATGATAGAGTAGATATGTTTGAACTTGAACCCCAGAAAAGAGATAAATCATTTATTGAAATTGTAAAAGGTTATAATAAAGAGCAAGCCATGAAGGAAGCGGAGAGATGTTTAGAGTGTGGACTTTGTATTGCTACTTGTCCGGCTCACATGGATATCCCCGGTTACATTGCTGCTATCAGAGATGATAATATTGAAAATGCTTTTAGAATTCTATATGAAACAAATCCACTTCCCGAAATTTGCGGTCGTATTTGCACACACAATTGTGAAACAGCATGTGCTTTGCATAATAATGGTGAATCGCTTGCTATCAGATGGTTAAAGAGATATATTGCAGATCAGATTCCACCGGAAAAATATAAAGAAGTTTTAGGATCAGAGCATCTTGCAGATCCAATTCTAAATAAAACAGTAGCAATAATCGGAGCAGGTCCTGCCGGAATTTCCGCAGCTTATTATCTTGCGATTATGGGTTACAAAATTAAAATATTTGAATCTCTACCGGATACTGGCGGTATGGCAAGATATGGTATTCCAGAATATCGCCTTCCTTACGATCAAATTGATATGGATTATGATTATATCAAATCACTTGGTGTGGAAATTCAATTTGATACAAAAGTCGGCGAAGATATTTCTATGGAACAATTGCATTCCGATTATGATGCTGTATTTGCAGGAACAGGACTTCATATTGGTAGAAGCACCAGAATTCCGGGAGCAGAAAACAAAAGAGTGTATTTTGCAACTGATCTTTTGCGTGAAGTAACTCTTGGTAATGAAATCGATGTAGCAGAAAAGATTGTGGTTATTGGCGGCGGTAATGTTGCCATGGATATTACCAGAACTTTAGCAAGATTGCAAAACCAGAAATATGGGAAAGTACAGGTTCTTGCTACTTCCTTGGAAACAGAAGATATTATGCCGGCAGATCGAGAAGAAGTTGTAGAAGCTCGTGAAGAAAAGGCGATCATCGATCCAGGTTGGGGGCCTAAAGAAATTGAAATTAGTAATGGAAAGATCAAAGGTCTTCATGTTGTTAAGTGTATTTCTGTATTTGATGAAGAGGGCAGATTCAATCCTAAATTTGATGAAAATCAGAAAAAATTCTTCGAAGCAGATATGATCGTTGAATCTATTGGACAGGGCATGGATCTATCCTATATTTCAGAAGATATAAAATCCGGTTTGAGATTT
>JAUVKM010000005.1 GCA_030596265.1 Candidatus Cloacimonadota bacterium | reverse complement strand
TGCTACAAGTGCCCATAATACTGCTTGTATCAGAGGACCATCTTCGCCCATAGTTGGTTTACGAAATCCAAAAGTCAGGAAATAACTGGCGATAATGGCCAATAATCCCCAGAAAATAAATCTTGGTTTTATTTTTTCTTTCAGGAAGATTGCAGCGAGAGTGATAGCAAATATCGGCTGAAGTTTTTGAAGTAGTACGATTACCGATAGATGATCAAAATGAACTAGGAATAAAGCTTTAACAATTGCCAGTGTACCGAGAGCTCCACCAAAAAAAGCAATTCCACCCAGAAGTAGAAAATCAGCTTTTGTAAACTTTTTGAGTTTTTTATATTCCTTAAAAAGGAATACATTCATTAATACAAATGGTACAAAATGCAGCATAAAAACTACAAAACCTACATTTAGATTGTACAGACGTGGAGTTAAAACAACACCGTCAAAACCCCACATAGTTGCCGCCAGTATTATCGCTGTGGCACCGATATATCTTTTTTTAGATTCTTCCATTTTTTATTCCTTAACAAATTGGACTTGCCATGATTCGGCAGCTGCTCGATGGGGCGAGAACAATTATTTATAACAATTCTCGATTCATCCCGAAAGCTTTCGGGACGAGTCAAGTCTTGCTGATCTTATAAACTATATTTCTTTCTTCTTGATATGCCAGCATTTTTTTTAGGCAATCATTCTTGGCACCTAAAAATTCTGGTGGGAACAAACCTTTCTCTGTATAATCTCCATTTAACACAAGCTCAACAGTAGATGTACATGAATAACCTGTTGTACGAGCCATAGATGACGTTTGAGTTTCTGCATCAAACTTGTCAAAAAGTTCATAAATATATTTCACTTTTTGGTTGTTCTCAATACCAGAAATTATTATTTTCATAACTGTAAATTCTGGTTCATCATCTTCCAGTTTCCATTTTGAAATCAGTAATTTAGAGGTTAGGTCGATTGGACGGATATGTCTTCCATTTATTTCTACTTCTTCAGATTGGAAAAATCCATAATCTTTGAGTAGTTTGATCTGATCGATATAACCCGGATAGCGAAGAGTTTTCTCTTTCATATTGGGAATGTTCATTGTTTTGATAAGTGAACGCAAACCATCAGTATTAAATGATTCCAGAGTTCCCACATATTCAAATTCTATAAATTCAGTATCAGATAAAGCTGGCTTAATAACGATATTTCCATTTTCCACAAAACGGGCAGGGCAGATATATTCTTCGATAACATCGATAGGTGAGAAGGGAGCTTTATATTGGAAAGGAAGAGTCCTTTTTTGCGGAAGTCCACCTACATAAAATTCAAAATTCTCAACAGTCATTTTTGTGTTATGATAACCCAATATCACATTGCTCATGCCGGGTGCAACACCGCAATCCATTATGGCAGTAACATTATGTTTTTTTGCCAGCGCATCAAGATGCAGGGCATCTTCGGGGAAGAAAGCAATGTCAACCACATCTTTACCGGATTCTATAATTGTCTTCAATATTTCAAATCCCATGAAACCGGGAACAGCACTTACGACAAGATCAGAATCTTTTATTATATTCTTAACATTTTCTTGATTAGAAAGGTCACTCTTTATTGTTTTAATGTTATCAAATTTTTCCAGTTTTTTTAAACTTTCATCACAGATATCGGCTGATACAACATTGTGTTTTTTGGCAAGATCAATAGCTATTGCTCTACCCACCATCCCTGCACCGAGTATGATTATTTTATTCTTCATATTTATCACTTAACACTCACGTTAATTATAATTAATTTTATGTTATTAATTTATGGTTTGGGAAAGTGTCAAATTTTAAGTGAAATAGTTTAAAATGGCTCTTAATATGAAATGCTCATATAAATAAGTTACTATATCATTTCACCGGCAAATTCTTCTGCATTACGCACAAAGACAGTTGTTTTCAGTCCATCAGAAAGTTCTTCCAGCCTGGTCACATAATCTTTTTCTTCACCTTCAAGTGGAAGTTTAAGCCCCATAAATACAAGGTTTGCGTTCCAGCTGTGCTCATGAATTATTTCGGTAACAGATTTATTTTGAGGTTTTATAATAATTTTTGGTTCTGCTTTAATGCGCACTTCATCGATCATTTCCTGCACATTTTCCGTCATGAATTCACGATCTTCTTCACGTAGGATAATTGTATGAATTATGATCTTAGCGTTTTTCCATTCATCGTTTAAGCTAAGTAGATGTGCAAGCAACAGCATCAGGTCACCATTGCTGTGTTTACCACGCCACCAGATATCTATTCTGTCACGACCAGATGTTTCAGGTGATTCATTTATTCTAACAAGTAGAGAACTCTTTTGTAATCCTGAAATTGTGCGAATCGTTTTAAGCATAGAGATCATTCGTTTCTTTTTTTCGGACCAGCCGAACATGATAGTATTAGAATTAAGACCTGCGATACCGTTTGCCTGGGTAATATTTATAGTTCCACTTTCGAAATGGGAAACAACATTTACTTCATTGAAGGCTAAGATTCCAGCTTGATCTAAGGTTTCATCCATCTTTTCGGTTTCTTTTTTAATGTCGATCTCATTTCTCTTCAAATTGCCGATTATCATGTTGCATACAGTTAATATTCCGCGGCGTTGGTTAAAGAAATTTGCTAATTGAACCAGTGGTAAACGTTTTTTTACATCACCTGCAAAAACCAGAATATTGGGTCGCCAGTTGCGAGGATCATTTGCATGCTTTTTCAGTTTCAGTAGAGCAAAACGAGCTAAAGTACTCCAGAATCCAGCTCTTACATCACCCCACTCTTTTTGCATGGAACGCTTTCGCAAAACCAAGAATAAAATAATTTCGAAACCAATTGCTAAAATACATGCTACAGGACTAATCAGGAACATCACGGCAATTGCTCCAAATGAACCAAGTAATGATACAAGCCATGGAACTTTTATTTTTGGTCGGTAGGAGGCATCACCAGTAAGACTTTCCAACGCTGCGCTGAAATTTATTATAACATAAAGAGTGAGGAAAAGAATAGTGACAAATTCAGCAACCGTATTCAAATCACCCAAAGCAACTGCAACCAAGGCGATAGCACCACTGATCCAGGTGGAAATTGTAGGCTGTCCGGTTTTGGAAAGTTTTGCCAGGAAGGAAGGAGCTAGTCTATCCTGAGCGAGTGACTGCAGAACTCGTGGTCCACCCAAAACGCTACCAAAAGCAGAAGAAAGGATCGCTCCAAAAATACCAGGGATAATTAGCAAGGAACCAAAGATGGCAATTTTACTCCAAGTTTCTACTCCGCCTTTTGCCAGACCTTCCGGACTTATTTTACCTGTGAAAGCTAAAATTAGTGGAATAAATAAATAGATGAGTAAACCTGTAGAAATTGCTAATAGAGTTCCTTTTGGTATGGATTTTCGTGGATTTTTTAAATCTCCACTCATGCCGATACCGGCAGTAAAACCAGTGACAGCTGGAAAGAAAACGGCAAACACATACCAGAAACCTTTTGGTGCTGTACGGAGTGTTACTGTCATTTCAGGGGTTTGTGAACTTCCCATTAAAGCGCCTATCAGTAATGCCAATATTGATATCCCAACAGCGATCATAATAGGGATTTGCAGCTTGAGGACGAGTCCAGCACTTTTACCGGAAAGAATCGTGATTGCAATGATGATCATGGCAGCAATTAATTGAATTATATGAGAAGGCATAATTCCCAATGAAGCAGGCCAGAACATCATAACTGCTTCTGCCAGACCGAAACTGTAAAAAGTGATACTGAGTGTTCTGCACAAATATAATGGAATCCCAATAGCTCCACCTAATTCTAAACCTAAACTGCGGGAGATCATGTAATATTCTCCACCTACACCAACGTGCATATTTGTTGCAATTGCTGAAGCACTGAGTGCGGTTATAAATGTGATAGAACTAGCTAAAAGGACAATTAACATCGTGAAGCCAAGACCCACATTTCCGAGAACCCACCCAAAACGAAGGTACATTACAAGTCCAAGAATTGTGAGAACGCTTGGTGTGTATACTCCTAAGAATGTGCCAAATTTTTCTACGACAGGTTTATTATTTTCACCAACATTAATTTCATTTTCCATTGATGTCTTAAATAATTGCTAAAGATATTTGTGTCAAATTAAAGTAATGAAGTAAAAAAGAAAAGAATTAACAAGTATATACGAATGTTGAAATTTTATATTTTCTTTCAATTCTGAATGTAATTTTTAAAATAAGAATTATTTAGATAAATACTATAATTAGTAACGCTCTAAACTACCAAAATTATAATTAAACAACTTTTTATTATAAATTTTAATCTTGACGAAAATAAATTGATAAATAAATTGACCCCATAGGTAAATCAAATGGAAATCATATTTGGTACGAATAAAATTAAAAAAGTGTGTAATAAATCTTCTGGTAAACTAAAAAGGAGATTGGATGATATCAGAGCATCTGATAACATGGAAGTATTGAAATCTCTTCCAGGTAGGTTACACCCCTTATTGGAAGATAGAAAAGGACAATGGGCTTTAGACTTAGATCATCCAAATAGATTGTGTTTTCTACCTATAGAAAATCCAATGCCAATATCAAAAGATGGACGTCTTAATTTATCTAAGATTAAGGCTGTACAAATTGTATTTATAGGAGATTATCATGGCAAATAGCATTATTAATGAATATAAACCAGAATTCGTGAGTCATCCTGGTCTTACATTGTTAGATATATTGGAAGAGAAAGGACTTACTCAAAAAGAATTAGCTCAACGTATGGGAAGACCCATTAATAAAATCAATAAAATTATTAAGGGTAAGCTTATCATAACTCCAACAACTGCTCTTCAACTTGAAAAGGTGTTAAGTGTTTCAGCTTCATTTTGGAATACTCGACAGAAACAGTTTGATGAGTATATTGCTTATTCAATAGAAAAAGAACTTCTTAGTAATCATGTATCTTGGGTGAACAATTTTCCAATTAAGGAAATGATAAAAAATGTTTGGATTAATAAGCAAAACGATAAAATATTGCAACTAAAAGAACTGTTAAGTTTCTTTGGTATTTCTTCTCCAGAAGAATGGAATACGATATGGACATCCCCCAAAGTTGCATATAAACAATCTTCCGCATTTAATACTAAACCCGAAGCAAATTCAGTATGGCTTAGACAGGGAGAGATAAAAGCTCAAAATATTTTATGTAATAATTTTAATTTAATCGAATTCAAAAAATCTTTAAATGTAATAAGGAGCTTCATCAAAACATCTCCAGACAATTTTGATAAACAGATGGTTGAATTATGTGCCAATGCAGGTGCTGCATTAGTCTTTGTTCCAAGACCAAAAGGTTTACCCGTTTATGGCATTACTCGATGGTTAACAAAGGATAAAGCATTGATTCAGTTGTCATTATATCGGAAATATGAAGATTATTTCTGGTTTGCATTTTTTCACGAAGCAGCTCATATAATATTACATGGTAAAAGTGAAATTTTTATTGAGGCAAACTCAAAAACTACGGATGAAAAAGAGCTAGAAGCAGATATTTATGCGAGTAATTTTCTAATACCAGATAAAAAATGGAAAAAATTTGTCTCACAAAAAGAATTTGATGAAACTTCAATACATAACTTTGCAAATCAAAACGAAATCTGTCCGGGGGTTGTTGTTGGTCGTCTACAAAGAGAAAAGTATATCAAATTCTACCAAATGAATCATTTAAGAAGAAAAATTAATTTTAACTAAATGCAATAAAAAAGGCTCCCATGCAAAGTATGAGAACCAGAACTATTTATTATTTTGTCTTAGATCTTATACTTTTTCAAGTACCATCGCGATACCCTGTCCAACACCTATGCACATTGTGCAGAGTGCCATTTTAGAATTTGTACGCTGCAACTGATAAAATGCTGTAGTTATCAATCTTGCACCGCTCATTCCAAGGGGATGTCCAAGTGCTATTGCACCACCCAAGGGGTTTATCCGGGAATCGTCATCTAAAAGACCAAATTCGCGAGAACAAGCTAACGATTGTGAAGCAAAAGCTTCATTAAGTTCTATAATATCCATATCATCAAATGTCAGCTCTAAACGTTTTAGAAGTTTATTAGTAGCCGGAACAGGTCCCATTCCCATAATACGAGGGAGAACACCTGCTGTTTCCATTCCAATAATTTTAACTTTTGGTATTAATCCATGTTTTTTCACAGCACTATCTGAAGCTATAATTAAAGCTGCTGCACCGTCGTTAATACCGGAAGCATTACCAGCAGTAATTGATCCATTTTCACCAGTAAGAACTCTTAAAGATGCTAATTTCTCTGGTGAGGTCAGTCTGGGGTGTTCATCTTTATTAAATACTATGGGATCACCTTTACGTTGAGGAACGGTAACAGGGATAATTTCTTCTGCCAACAAACCGTTGTTTTGAGCAACATGAGCTTTCTGTTGGCTCCAATGAGCAAATTTGTCTTGATCTTCACGGCTTATATTAAACTCTTTAGCTATGTTTTCTGCAGTCATGATCAATGGCTCGGTACCAAATTTTTTATTGAAAACCTTATTTACAAAACGCCAGCCAATCGTTGTATCATGTACCTCCGGTGTTCTTGAGAAAGCTGTTAATGGCTTGCCCATAACGTAAGGAGCACGTGACATGCTTTCAACACCTCCTGCAATGATCAATTCTGCTTCACCTGCTTTAATAGCTCTTGCAGCAATACCTATCGCATCCATTCCTGAGCCGCAAAGTCTATTTATTGTAGAGCCTGGAATAGTTTCGGAAAATCCTGCAAGTAGGGAAGCCATCCTGGCAACATTTCGATTGTCTTCACCTGCCTGGTTAGCACATCCCATAAGGATATCGTCAACAGCTAGCCAATCAACATCAGGATTTCTAGTTACAATTTCTTTTAAAGGAATTGCTGCCAGATCATCCGCTCTGATTGACGAAAGACCACCACCATATCTTCCTACTGGAGTTCTGATTGCATCACATATAAAAACATCTGTCATAATTTCACCTCAAATTCATTATTTTTTCAAGTTCTGGTTTTATAAGTTTGAAACCATTGAGCATAGCCTCTGCAAGTATATCAACTTCCTTTTGTGTAAGGGCGGTTGAAAACATACAAGTGCAAGTATTAACCATCATTATTTTTTCATTAAAGAAAAGATAATTGAGTAATTTTTTTATTAGAGCAGTAGTTTCTTTTGTTTGATAAGCTTCACGGTAACTTGTGGGAGGTGATGCTTTAAGATGAACGCGGAACATTGACCCTGCACCGGTAATAGAAATTGGAACATCAACCAATTTAATTGCTTCTCTAATTTGACTAATTGCTTTTTGAGTTAAGGCATTTAGCTTCAATATTGCATCTTCATCAAACAATTCCATAGCAACACGTCCTGCAGTCATTGTTATTGGATTGGCTGAAAAAGTGCCCGAATGTGGAAATAGAAGCTTGCTTTCGCTTGGGTCGAGTACTTTCATTACATCTGCACGACCGGCAAGAGCTCCAACGGGAAAACCACCACCTATCATTTTCCCCAATGCTGTAAGGTCGGGTTTTACGGGATAGTTCTCTTGTGCACCACTGTAATTTACGCGTAAAGTAACTACTTCATCGAATACAAGCAAAGCACCGTTTTTGCGAGTCCAATTGTACAAAGCTTCGATAAAATCTGTATTTGCTGGAATAAGCCCTACCCTATGCGGAACTGGATCAATTAAAACGCATGCGATATCTTCAGCATGCTGATCTAAAATGGAAATAGTTCTTCCTATATCATTAAAAGGAAATATTACCACATCATCTAGAACGCCCTGAGGAGTACCGTTTGCAAGTGGAACACTATTAGGTTTATTAATATCTCCCCAGTTTGAAGGGTTGGAAGTTTGACTTATTTCGGCAAAATCATAAGTGCCATGATAAGCGCCTTCGGCTTTGGCAATTTTTGGTCTGCCGGTATAAGCTCTGGAAGCTTTGATCATTGCCATTACCGCTTCTGTTCCAGAATTCATAAAACGTATTTTATCAAATCCCGGAACTCTATCACACAATAATTGTGCAAACGCTACTTCAACTTCGGTAGCCATTGTATAAGCTGTTCCTTTTTGCAATTGTTCTGTAACTGCATTTACTATCTGTGGATTTGCATGACCATGGATCAAAGAAGCCATATTATTTGCAAAATCTATACGCTGAATTCCATCGATATCATTTACATAACATCCGGATGCTTTTGAAACATAGTATGGATGTGGTTTACGAAAAATTGTATTTCTGCTCACACCACCAGGAAGTACATTGCAAGCTTGCTTATAGATCTCTTTACTTGTATGTTTTTGCCCTTTTGAATTTATATTTTTACTAGTCATAATATTAATTAATCCTCCATGAAATCAGCTAACAATATTTAGCTTAATACTGATTAAGTTTGGCTCCAGTATTTTTCTGTAAATATTCAAAAGTAACCTCAGGTGCAAGTTCTCTTACAAAAAGACCATTATCAGTAACATCAAGTATAGCCAGATTGCTATAAATTCTATTGACAACCCCTTTGCCAGTGAGGGGATAAGTGCATTCTTTATTAATTTTTGGATCACCATTTTTTGTATTATGCTGCGTTATTACAAATATTGTTTTTACTCCGGCAACTAAATCCATTGCTCCTCCAACAGCGGGGATAGTTCCAGGTTTGCCGGTTGACCAATTTGCCAGATCACCTTCTTCGGAAACTTGCATGGCACCTAAAACACAAATATCTATATGGCTTCCACGGATCATTGTGAAGCTGTCTGCATGATGAAAGAAACAAGCACCAGGGATAGCAGTTATACATTTTTTCCCGGCATTTATTAATTCGGGGTCTTCTTTGCCACTCTCAGGAACCTGGCCCATGCCAAGCAAACCATTTTCTGTATGATAAATAACTTCTCTTCCCTCGGGCACAAAACCCGCAACTAATTCAGGCATACCTATTCCAAGGTTTACATAAGATCCATCGGGAATATCAAATGCTGCCTTTTGTGCCATTTGATTTCGATCCCACCCGATTTTATTTTCTGTTATTGACATGGATACCTCCTGTCTTCAGCAACGAGTTTAGATTCAGCTTTGGGATTTGTAACTTCTACAACTTTTGTTACAAAGATTCCGGGAGTTACAACGATCTCCGGATCGATCTCGCCAGGTTCAACTATTTTTTTTGTCTGAACAATAGTTGTATTAGCAGCAGTGCACATAATCGGGCCAAAATTTCTTGCAGTTTTATTATAAGTTAAATTTCCATATCTGTCAGCAACTTTGCATTTAACTAATGAAAAATCAGCTTTTAGGGCATATTCCATAACATAAGTTTTACCCTCAATAACACGAGTCTCTTTTCCTTCTGCTAGAGGAGTATTTACGGAGCTAGGTGTAAAGAAGGCAGGAATGCCGGCACCTCCTGCCCTGATACGTTCCGCAAGCGTTCCTTGCGGAACAAGCTCAAGCTCTATTTCGTTTTTGTAATACAAATCGGGGAATACTGTAGAATTAGCAGTTCTTGGAAACGAACAGATCATTTTTTTTACTTGCTTATTCTCAATAAGTGCTGCAAGTCCAACATGACCGCTTCCGGTATTATTACTCACAACAGTAAGATCCTTTGCACCATGATCTATTAATGCATGAATTAGTTCGATAGGGCTGCCTGCTTCTCCGAACCCACCAATCAAAACGACTGCTCCATCGAAAATATCTGCAACTGCTTCCGCTGTTGATTTTACAATCTTATTTATCATTGATTTATCTCCTTGAAATTGATTAAATCATCATTTTTTTAATCTTTTCTCTAAAGTTTCCTGAAGAGAATTTTCTGTATTTTTTAAGTCATCTTCGTAGAAATGCTTATCTGTATCAAATGGTATAAGGTTTGCAATTGTGTTTTCTTTTTCATCATACTTGGTTAAGAAAACCTTATCCATCCATTTCATATTCCTGGCTTCATTAAATTTAAGAGCAAATGCGGTTTCACCATTTACTTCAACTGTTCCTAATAAAGATATTTTTCCGGCTGATGAGGTCATTGTAATATATCTTGATGGACGATTTATTGATGGTAATGATCTATAAATTTTACTGAAAACCTCATTTATGTCTGCAACAGGAACTGTGAAGTAGTGGTGTTCGCCTGTTGGGCGTGCACAATACATTGAATGGAAACCAATAGATAATATCGCAAGAATATTTCCAAGATCTATCCAGTTTTGAGCAGATCGATCAACATCAACCTTACCATTTTCATCAGTAAACATGCTGATATGATTCATTATAGGGCTCTGGCTTTTTAGAACTACGCCATAAGCTCTAAGCCTGCGGACTGCTGCGATTGTGCTAATGTTCAAAAGTTCTCTTGGAGTAGATATATGAGCCATCCAAACGACCTGAATACCATTGTTATTTAATTTTTTTAGTAATCTTAACATCTTATTATAATCACTACTTAAGATCATTTCCGGAGCAAAAGTAAGGGCTCGGGTTCCAAGACGTAATGTTCTAATATGCATAAGATCAGGATTCTCAATTAATGGTAAAACATACTGTTCAAATCTTTCATAACTCATTTTACCGGCATCTCCACCGGTCATAAGCACGTCAGTAATTTCTTTATGCAGTGCTAAATAATCGTGAACTTGTTTAATCTCTCTTTGAATGAACATATCTTCATCACCACGAACCTGAGCATGACGGAAGCAGTATGTACAGAATGCAAAACAGCTTTGTGTGGTTTTATCAAAAAGAAGAATACACTGCGGATATTTATGCTGACAACCATCAAGAATCTCTAATTCACCATCTTCA
Organism: Candidatus Cloacimonadota bacterium; assembly: GCA_030596265.1. The sequence goes on along the minus strand of JAUVKM010000005.1, from coordinate 11,309 downwards.
TTTTCGAACCATGGCTTATTTAATAGTTGTTTTCCATCATGCGGATTTGTCTTTTTCATGTATTCATTAACAATCGTTTTTCTTTCATTTTCAGTTTTAGTTTCTATGTATAATTTTACCGCTTCAGCTTGTATCATTTCCGGCTGTGGAAAAACAAGTTGGAAGAGTGAATCATTAGCAAAATCATTCCAATTTATTGTGTTTAAAACATGCTTGGTTGCTAAAAATCGGTAAACTTCAATAAAAAATTCTCTCGCTTCTATATGTCCGATATCGATTCCATTTTTGTGTAAGGTTTCAACGATCTCACGAAAACCCTTCAAGCCTGCATAATGTTCTTTTCCAGTGAAGATAAATTCGGAAGATTCCATTATACCTGAATGATGTGTAAAGCAGGAATGCAATCTTGATAACACACCAGCAGGTAAAAGATTTTCCTTTTCAATGTTAGCTTTTATGTCATCAGAATAATGGTAACGATCCATCATTTTTTTTACATCAGAAACCTGAATATCAATTTTCTTAACAGAATTTTTTTTATTAGGATTCTCTTGAATTGTGTCTTGAATTGTAGCCATAATTACTCCTATTTTTTTTATTAATTAATTCTTATAAATATTGAAAATCACTTTCCAATACTGTCACACAACATTCTTTATTTTAGTAAGATCATTTTTCTTGATTTAATATCTTTCCCATCGATCCTTAATGTATAAAAATATATTCCACTGGAAACGGGTTTACCGCTCTGATCATTTCCATTCCAAGAAACTGAATAACTATTTTCTGCTCGTCCTTCGACAGGCTCAGGATGACACAAGCTCGAGGAGATATCTCTAATTTTCTGTCCTTTCAAATTATAAATTTTTATCTTTGCATCTTTAGCGTTCTTTGCAGTTAATTCAAAAGAAATTGTTGTAGATGGATTGAATGGATTTGGATAATTAGTTAACTGGTAATTGGTAGTTGGTAATTGGTAATCTTCAGAATTACTGATACCATTATTGAAATATACCAACATAGAATCAACTGTTGTATTCAAACTGGCATCGCGAGCTGTAACTTTAAAATAATAATAGTTATCAGGGAATTGAGATGAATCAAAGGATTCGGCTGCATCATCTTCTGTAATAAGTGAGTCTCCATTTGAATTTGTAATAATGTGATAATATTCTCTGAAATCATAATTTCCAATCGAATAGCAAGTTGCATCTCGAGAATAGATCGTGTTCAATATCATATTATCAACAACCCCTGAATGATAAGTATCCAGATCGAAATCGTAAACATAAGAGAATTGTTCGAAAAGAGTTGAGTCAGGGTTACTAATAGGATGAAGAGAATAACTGAGATCGTGCAGATCAATTCTCCAAACAGAGTTAGCAATATCATGACATTTTGCAATGATATCAAATTCACCACTCAAATTCAGAGGATCAAGATAGTTTCCTGCAATGTCTCTGAAAGCAAAGCGTTGTCCTAAAAACGCATCTTCAAAAATCGGAGGGATTGAATCCTGCATGTTTATTACATCCATGAGATTATTTTCGGTAGTCCACCAATCACCATACCATTGCGTCCCAGTACAGAAAACTCGTGCAAAATGAATATGAGTAAAATCATAATATCCCCATGGATAAAGAGTTCCTAAAAGATCTCCAGCTAGAACTTCGTCACCCACATTTACTGTGATAGAACTTTGGTTCAAATGAGCGTAAAGATAACCTTGAGTTTCTTCAGGACTATCCTCATTGGCAAGTGCAATCCGCCAGTATGGGTCACCTCCGGTTGTGAGAACAGCTTTTACAAAACCATCGTGTACTGCATATACTTCCTGATAATTATCTCCCATATAATCTACTCCGGGATGAAGATAATGAGTAGTTCCATATTGTTGGATCTCGGCATAGCTATTCCCAATCGGGAAAGGAAAATCTTCTACTCCATAATTCAGAGGAGCATAAATTGGTTCGTGAATCCTGTTTGATGATCTTTCAAAAATGATCTCATCAATTTGTTCTATGTTTTGTGGATTATTAAATTTTAATAGTTTATAATTTGAATTATTCTTGATAACAAGATAAAGTGAATTCTCAATAATCTTTACTTCAAAAATTTTTCCGGTAAATGTGTGAATCTTTTGTAATTTTTGTTCTAATTGGAAAATTGAGTGTTCTGTGAAAATTAATGAAATTTCATTACGGAAGAGAACTGTACGAATGTTTTCATCAACTGAGAAAATCTGATCCTGGAAGTGTATATCATTGTTCTGATCTACAAAAATTGGAGTTCCTGAATTATTGACTGCAAACTGGATTGATCTTTCATAAGAGGTTAATTGTAATCTTGCAATATCCAAAGCTTCTAGAACATTCCCATTAAAAAAGACTACGAATTTTCCATTCTCAGAAATCGAAATATTTATAACTTTATTAAATTCCTTATTAAAAATTTGATCACCAAATTTATTATAGATTCTCAGCCAGGTTGGAATATTATCATGTTCTCCGGTTAGGGTAAGATAGCCATTACTTATTTCAAACAGTGAATTTCCAATAAGTGTATATCCATCAATATCAATGTAATATTCACCATTTTCTATATAATATTCTGATTCTATAGTTTCTCCCAAATAATTAATACGACCGTATTTATTTAGGGAGATATTTGCAAAAAGGAATGTATTACAAAGAATAAGAAAGATCAGTGTCAGCTTTTTCATTTTTTTTCTCCAATCATTGTGAGGTAAAGAAACCCTCTCTTAATCTCTTCTCAGGATGGAAAGCAAATAATTTGCACCATCAAATTCAGCATTCCCAAGATACCGAATTTTTTTGGGATGATCGAGGTTTAGGATAAATATTCCTCAAGATATTTAAAATCATTTTCCAATTTCCCTTTATGGGCTATACAGGCAGAGCTTATTTCATTAGGAAGAGATGAATCAACAATTGGTTGTGAATAATCATTATTCAACATCTGTTCCATAAATGGCATCAACGATTTTGAAAATGTATCGGAAGCTTCTTTTGGGAACTCGCAAGGCAAGTTGTCAACTGCCATCACTGCAAAACCTTCTCCTTTATAGCCATCAGTTTCTTTTCCTGTTTTTGTATTATAAACAAACACAGGATTATCTGGGGAAGTTTCTTTAACTGTAGCTTGAACAGATCCTTCAATATCACAGGTGATATCTCCGATAATGATAAGTTTTGGATTTTGATCTTGAATACTTTTAAGGTATGAATTAGGCAGAAAAACAGGGCACTGCGGAGTCCAGTAAATGGCATTCATATAAACACTGCAATATTGTAGATACGGCTCCAGACGAGATTTATATTTTTCATTATTTTGGAAATAATCCAACAGATCAAATTTTGTACCGTTGTTTCTTTCAACTAAATGTTCTTCTTTAAAAATGGAGAGATAGATTTTATTATCTTTATAATTTTTTGATTGATCTTCAAACTCATCCGGCTCAATATTTTCAATTGGTAATGCAGCTAAAATTTCCTGACAACCTTGCGCTACGTGACCATAACCAAGAAGGAAAATATTGAGTGGTGTAATTTCTGTAGGAAGACCATTTTTCTCTATTTCTTTTCCAATAACACTAATTTGATCAATTGCATCAGCAACAGATTCATACTGATATGAATGTTTTACTTTTAGGAAAGGAGTTTCAATATTATACTGCTGTTTTAATCTCTGACCCAGACCATGAAGTGTGTCAACCATACCGGCATAACCTGCAAATTTTCCGAAGAAAACCAATCTTCTATTTTGGTCATCTTCAATTTTTTCATAATCGATCAAAGTTATTTTATCATCTAAAATTTTCTTCAAAAGCGGCAAATTGTAATCCTGTCCTTTGATTGTATGAGAAAAGAAAAGATGTGGCTTTCCGGGGATCAGGTCATCCATAGGTATTTCTTTTACGCCGATAATGAAATCACACTTTGAAAGATCAGATGAAAGCTTTGCACCGACAGATCTATATTCTTCATCTTTGTATATTCTGATTTCTGAAGGTTGCACGATAACTCCAAAACCCTTATTAATTAGTTCTTGAACAGCCATTGGACTTAAGGGAACCCGACGTTCCCATTTATTTTTTGTCTCTTTTATTATTCCTATTATTTTCATTTTTCTCCATTAATTTATCACATGATGCTATTTGTACAAAACGTTCCCAAGAAAACTTGGGAACGAATTATAACTATTTATGGTATCATTTTTTATTGGGATCAATAAAATCTTTCAATGAGTTTAATATCCAAATTTTCTAATTCCTTAAGAACCGGATTATAGATATTAGGTAACGTTGGCATATATACACCTTTTACAGTAATTTCACCTTGAAGTATCATATGAACACCAATTGCTGCAGGAAGTGAAACAGTTCTTGCCATAGATGAATCACCGTTTGGAATTCCGTAATCTATCATTGTAGATGTTATCTTTTGAGTTTTATTTGGATACTCAGCAACAAATTGATGATGAAGAACAAGTAAATCGCGTTCACCTTCTTCATAAGACATTTTATCAAGCATGATCGCAGTTAGTACATCAACAGCACCACCTTTTGTTATCGGGATCGGAGTTTCATCAAAGAAGCCAAGCCATTCAAATTTCTTAAGGATCACACTTTCAGCAGGAAGATTATATTCTTCCATTAAGAGTTCTTTAAGGCATTTATCTTTATCTGTTTTAAACATTTTTGTAAGTATAAATTCTTTCACGGTTCCGGTTAGATTATCAAAGATTTCATCTTCTTTATAAAATCCCATTTGAGACATAATATACCATGTATTGCAGTGGCTAACATTTCGGAAAGTTCCACGATACATTGTTTTCACATCTTTTAAATCGTAAAGATCGATATAATCCAGTGAATTACGATTTGGATATGCTTCGAGTGTTCCTGCACCTTCCACATCCACAAACCAGTAATTATTAAAAAGATTTTTTCCTTCAACTTCAATGATCTTGCCGTCTTTCATATATTTAGCACCATTCCCGGCTGCCTTAAGAACACCTTTTGGAGCCCATGAAAATTTGTATCCTAGCGGATTTGTATTTGCTTCCGGAGCTGGAAGTCCACCACAATAGCTCATGAAGCTTACGATTTTTCCACCTTCATTTTCTACATGATGGAAAATCTTCATCGCACTCATATGATCGATACCGGGATCTACTCCGATCTCGTTCAGAATAATAATTTCTGCATCTTTTGCTTGTTGATCAAGTTCTCGCATTGCGGGACTAATGTAAGAGGTAGTTACCATATCAGTTTTGAACTCGATACATTTTTTTGCAACTTCAACATGCAGGATTGCCGGGAGTAAACTCACAACAAGATCACTATTCTTTACGAATTCTTCCATTGCAGCTTCATCATTACTTAAAAATTGTTTAGCAAATGCCTTTGGATGCGGTTCTGCAAGTTTTTCTGCTTTGCTTAATGTGCGGCTGGCAATCGTTATTTCATAGCCTTTTCCCGCTAGATAATCTACCATTGGTTTTACTACAAGTCCTGCTCCGAATATCGTAACTTTTTTGTTCATTATTTTTCTCCATTTTTTATTATTTTTGAAGGCAAAAATGGGAATTTAAAAAAACATGTCAACATATTAAAAGCAGTATGATATATTCTGTATAATTATTAAAATAAAAAGTGAATTAGTTAGTTAATTTATTTAGCAATACTAACATTATTAGATGAGTTCTGCATAATTGAGTGTTTCTCAGGAAAGCAAAAAAAATGTTGTCTTTGCGAGTAATCTTCTTGCTGAGACAAACGAAGCAATCTCTTTGTTATCAGTTATTGTTGGCTTTACGAAGTAAAACGACAAATGCTTTTAGTTCGGAATTGAGATTGCCGCGAAAGAATTTCTTCATAAGAATCCTCGCAATGACAATTTTGAATTATGCAGAACGCTTTAACATTATTAGCAAAACAAGATGGGATTATATGTCCTCTATCCTACACTAAAATTGATGTGGTACAAAAATCTTCCAATATGTATTTCTCCTATCATGAGTTATGCGATTTGTTTTCTTTACCTCACTATATACATTATTAACAACGAATTTATTTTACTTGTTTCATTATCCAATTTGTTATTTCGGTTAATGCGATAGGAGAAAATGTCTGTTCAATTGTTGCGTATTCACTAGGAGATCCAGTATTACATTCTTGAAATAAATGATTCAGGTTTGGTAATTCTTTTATTGTAACTTTCTTATTCCCACCTTTTTCTAAAGCTTTCTCAATTGCTTCTAAATTCACTTTAGCTGGTACTTGTAAATCTTTTTTGCCATTAATAGCCAATACCGGACATTTAACTTTTTCTAATATTGGAGAAGGATCGTATTTAATAAAATACTGCATCCAGGGACTTGTTAATTGGTCTACTTGTAGTTTAATGAAGTCATCATCACTCATCCCTGCTGGCTTTTCTGACTCAGGATTATCTTTTAGTATCTGTTTAATATAGCTTGTTAATTCTGTTTTTAGGCTTTCCGTATTGGTTGATTTTATAACAATATCAAAAGCTGCCTTGTTAATGCTTTTTGTTTTTTGTAATTCCTCTTCACTAACGCCCATAGCCTTACCTATTAATTCTTGTTGCAATAATAGTAATTGGTCACCACGTATCCCCGTTCCTGCTAATAGAATAATAAAATTTATGTCTTTAGATTCTACTGCAACCATTGGCGCAATTATTCCTCCTTCACTGTGACCAATTAATCCAATTTGATTGTTGTTTATTTCTTTTCTTGTTTGCAAATAGATTATTGCAGATTCAACATCTGTTGCAAAGTCTAATGAAGTTGCAGTTGCAAAATCTCCTGTAGATTCGGCAGTTCCACGGTCATCAAATCGTAATACGGCAATTCCATTTTTTGTTAAATGGTCTGCCAAAACAAGAAAAGGCTTGTGTCCCATAATTTCTTCATCTCTGTTCTGTGGTCCGCTTCCACTTATTAAAACAACAACTGGAAAGTTTCCTTCTTTTTTTGGTAATGTTAGTGTCCCAGCTAATGTAATTTTATCTTTTTCGTTCTCAAACTTAACATCTTCCGAATAGTAAGAATAGGGTTTAGTTGGCTCTTGAGGTTTAATTATTTTTTCTTTCTCTGGTTTTTCTCTTGTTAAATCCAATGGAAAAGATTGCCCCGATTGTTTAAAGGTTCCGATAAAAATATCCTTATCATTTAAAGTTCCTTCATACTGAATACCAGCAGTTGATATTTCAAGTTTTAAGATTGAGTTTTCATAGCTTGTAGAAGTTACAGGAATTCCTTTTGCTCCTTGGTCAGGACTGTCCATTGTTGAAGTATAACCTTTATCTGTTTGGGTTATGTTAAAAACTAGTCTTAGTTGTGTTCCTTGAACGTTTAATATTCCATTCCATTGATCTGTAATATCTTGACCATGCACGGACAATGTTATCAACAATATAATTAAAATTAGTGTTATTTTTTTCATTTCCTCTCCTCTTTCTTATAAAGTATGAATGAATATAAAACTGAATACAATATGAGAGCCATAAACAGAACAGCCATTATTATCATAACTGTTGCATTATTTCCCCAGATAGCAGGGACAAAAATCATTAGAAGTCCACATAAAACAAAACAGATGCCACCAACTTTATGTGTTTTCCGCCATACATACTCTGAGGAAAGAGTCCAGGGAGTACGAATTCCAATAAAGAAACTGGAGGGCATTTTCGGTAGAATATTTCCGAGTAGGATAAACATCAAACCCAGAGCGTAGAATATGAAACTCCCGGTAGCTGAAACCAGTTCAGCCCCAATGAGTAAGGTGTAAATATGAATTGTTGCAAAAAAGAAAATCACAATATTTGTGATAAATGGAACCATGCGTGAAAATCTTTCCGGAGTTTTTCGATATCGAACCGAAATGAACGGTAATGATAGCATGATAATAAGTAAAAGAGCATTAATACTTGGGAATAGTAGAATGGCTGTCCATTTGCTTGAATAACCGTCAATTTCACCGCGAATATTCCAATGACTCGGGATCTTTGCATCATCAGCTATAAATGAGCTGAGATAAAGTGCTAATACTATCTGCACAATTATTATGATTATGCTTATCCAAAATTTTTTGTTCATTTTTACTCTCCTTTTTTAATAATATTCATAAATTATTCATAATAAAGTGTTTGTCATCCTGATGAATCTTGCATATTGTTCTCTGGGAGGATCTCTGCTTATAATGAGATTCTTCGTGAGAAAATTCTTTGAAGATAACCTCAGAAAGACAAACATCTTTTATGTTGAATCCTTTCCAAAAATATTTATCATATGTGATAAAAAATCTTCCAGGACACTAGTATTTAGAAAATATGTAATAAACTGTCCATTCTTTTCCGATTGGATGAGATCTGCATTTTTTAGTGTTTTCAAGTGCTCACTGATAGTTGGTTTGGAGACATTGAAATGCTGTGCAATCTCACCGGCAGTCATCTCTTTCTTTTTCAATAGATCAATTATCTTTCGTCTATTTGCATCCGAAAGAGCTTTGAACACTTTATCACTAACCATATCATTTTTCCTTATTTAGATGATTACCTAATTACCGAATAGTCTCTGATTTGTCAAATTATTCCTTTTATGTTTGAGAGGAGCGAAAAAAATAAATAATCTCGTTACGAAGTTTGTCTTCGTAACGCACATACATACTTCAACATTCCCAAGATCAACTTGAGAACGAAAATAGCATTGTTATGTTTTTCAAATGTCGGATTAAGAAGCAAATGATCATTACTCTTCTTACTTTTCAATAACCTCGATCAACTCAGCTTTTTCTATCAGTTGAATAAATTCTGCTCGGTAACCGAAATTATCTTTTCCTTTAGCATCTTTAGCAAGTTTGATTAAAGATTTATATGTTATATCACCCTTGAATTTAGAGTCTCTCAACAGCATACCAAAACCGGCAATCGCAGCAGAGAAGCGGAAATTATTTGATGTCTTTTTTAAAGATAAGATTTTATCTTTCACTACAAATTCCAATAGTTTACTCTTATCACCATCGGGTTGTTTATAGCGTAATTTTAAGGTGAGAAATTCATTTGATTGTTTTGCTTCATTGGTAATTTTTTTCATCTGATATTTTAGCTCGTCCACATTCGGAAGCTCAATTTCGTTTTCTTCTTTCTGCAGAATGAGCTCATAAAGTGCAGTTACAGTATGGCCAGCACCAAGTTCACCGGTATCTTTGGTGTCGTCATTAAAATCCTCTTTGTTCAAAAGTCGATTTTCATACCCAACCAATCTGTAGGCATAAACGTTCAAGGGATTGAATTCCAATTGCAATTTCACATCTTTTGCAATTGTAAAAAGCGTTCCCCCCAATTCTCTCACGAATACTTTTTTGGCTTCCAGGATATTATCGATATAATAGTAATTTCCATTTCCTTTATCTGCAAGTTGTTCCATCCTGTTATCTTTATAATTTCTCATTCCAAAACCGAGTGTAGTTAAGAAAATTCCATTCTCTCTTTCTTGTTCTATATAAGCTGTAAGTTCAGAAGTACTGGAAATGCCAATGTTGAAATCACCGTCAGTTGCCAGAATAACTCGGTTATTACCCTTCTTGATGAAATTATCTTTTGCAGTTTGATAAGCCAATCTAATACCTGCTCCTCCTGCCGTAGAACCACCTGCTTGTAGATTATTTATTGCTTTCATGATCTTATCTTTATTGCTGCCTGGTGTGGGAGGAAGTACAATCCCGGCAGCTCCTGCGTAAACAACGATTGATATTCTGTCTTCTGGTTTCAGGTTTTGAACCAGCAATTTGAAGGCTTTTTTAACTAGTTCAAGTTTGTTTTCTGCTCTCATTGAACCGGAAACATCTATCAGAAAAACTAAATTGCTTTGAGGAGTTTCACTTATATCTAATTTTTTTCCCTGTAAACCTATATGCATTAATTTATGGTTTTCATTCCAAGGGCAATCAGAGATTTCAGTGTAAACGGAAAATGGATCATCACCATCAGGCTGCGGATAATCATAATCGAAATAATTGATCATTTCCTCGATGCGAACAGCACCATGATAGGGAAGTTGCCCCATATTTATAAATCGACGCATATTGGCATAAGAAGCAGCATCCACATCAATAGAAAAAGTAGAAATAGGTGTATCTATAACTTTCTTGAATTCATTTTCCACGATCGTGCCATATTCTTCGGTGTTCCATTTACCACGTCTAAAACCTACACCTGTTGGATCAGAAACAGACATCCCATCCACAGTATAAAACATCTCGTTTGATCTACTACCGCGTACATGGATCTCTCTATTATTGAGAGTGACACCTGCCTGCATAGCAATTACATCTTCGATCTGAGTAACAGCAATATTTTCCATCTCTGCTGCTGAAATAGTTTTTCCTGAACTTGTTTTGGGGGACTGAACCATTTCAACCTTACTCTCAGTTACATCAAATCCTTCTATCGCAATAGCTTGTTGTGGCATTGTGAAATTTTCAATTTGTGTAAGATCTCGACTTATTTTAACTCCGGTTCTTTTTTGAGTTCTAAATCCACCACGCATACAAATAACATCATATATCCCGAGTGTAATATTAATGATGAAATATGAACCATTTTCTTTGGTCATTATACCAGTTATAAGTGTGTCACCATCCATTATCGTAATATTAGCAAATGGAATTGGATTTCCTCTTTCATCTTTTACTTTCCCTGCGAGTTTACCGGTTGTTCCTGCAAATGCAAAACCGCTAATTATCAGCATTATTCCGATACATATCAAGTGAAACTTCTTCATTATTCCTCCCAGTAATTTTTTATAAAAAATGTCTTTGAGTAAAGACATCAGCAAATTACGGATTTGAGAAATGAAAGTCAAACTATTTATTTCAAATTGTACCGAACAGTTTTGGTTTTAATATTAACAAATCTGAAAAACATTGACACTAAATCATCAAAAATTGCTTTTCATTCTAAAAAGGAAAATTTAATGAAATATAAACTGATAATATTTGATTTTGATGGAACTCTAGCCGATTCGTTTCCCTGGTTTGTTAAAACCATGGATGTGGTTGCAGAGAAATTTAATTTAAATAGATTTGAAAAGGATGAGTTAGCGGAAATTCGCAAATTAGATGCTGCAGGTTTTATAAAACATTTAAAGATCCCACTGTATAAAATACCGAAGATCTCAACGTTTATGCGTAATATGATGAGTGAACAGATCGAAGAGATCAAGCTGTTTGATGGGATTGCAAGTATGTTCCATGAGCT
>JAUVKM010000041.1 GCA_030596265.1 Candidatus Cloacimonadota bacterium | reverse complement strand
ATCCAAATCCATTTAATCCAAGTACATCAATTAGTTTTGCACTGGAAGAAGATAGCGATGTAGAGCTCATTATTTACAACGTAAAAGGTGCAAAAATTAGAACAATATTTACAGATCATGTTTATGCAAATGATATTACATCGGTTGTTTGGGATGGAAACGATGTAGATGGTAAGCAGGTTTCATCTGGTGTTTACTTCTACAAACTCATCACAGATACTAAAGAATATCAGAAGAAAATGTTGCTCGTGAAATAATACCTTGCGAAAGGTTGTGATACCTCTTGCTTTTCTTGACCTTCGCAAAGGTTAAACTGCAACGTAGTGTGAGTCGATAATTGCTAAATCATTATTTTCACACCAAGCTATGCATTGGGGCAGGCGTTGTTCTCCTAAGGAAGAATAGACATTCAATAACTAACTAATCCTTTTTCTCCTTTACTCTTCGTTAATAGTAACAGCAAGTAGACTCACGCCTTGGTGTATAAACCTCAGATTTATCAGCCTATGGCTGAGTGACGGAAATAATATACTTCATTACAATTCTCTAGAAATAACAAAAAACATATTTTATTTGACAGAAATAATTCTAAAATATTATTTTGTAAATGCTTATGTGTAATTGATATTTACAAGTTATTAAATAAGAGAGGAGATCTTATGAAAAAAATTATTTATTTCGCAATTTTTATTCTAATATCTTTCAGTCTTTTTGCAGATTGGGATCCTGGTGATCCTGCTAAATGGGTACAAATGCCTGATCCAACAGGTTATGATGTAAATTTTACTAATTATTCAGCTCCCATTGATACACTATTAGCAGATGATTGGGAGTGTTCCGTAACAAATTATGTTGATTCTATTCATATATGGATTTCATTTAGAGAAGATAATGTTCCTGATGATCCAACTGGCTATTTTGGTATTGAATATGTACATCTCAGTATCCATACTGATATACCAGCAGGAGTGCAAGGACCGTTTAGTCTACCAGGTGAATTGCTTTGGCAAAAGGATATTTATCCACCAAATTTCACAGTTAGATGGTATGATATAGGAGAACAAGGTTGGTATGATCCATTTCAATTACCACATTTGATTATTGAAGGTGATCATTTTAATTACTTTCAAATTAACATTTGTGCCGGTCCCGATGCATTTCTTCAAGAAGGAACTCCTGAAATTCCAATAATTTATTGGTTGGATGCAGGTATTAAAATAAAAGATGAATATCAGGAAATGAATGTTGAAATAGGCTGGAAAACATCTTTAGATCACTGGAATGATGATGCTGTATATTGGGATTTTGTTCTTCCTGGTTGGTTTCCATTACCAGACCCGGGACTTCACCCACCTTATGAGAATCAACTTGATTTAGCCTTTGTACTTAATGGACATGATGAACCATGTCCTGTTGATCTATCTTCATTTTATGGGACTTATATCAATGGAATTCCAAGCCTTTACTGGACAACCCAAACAGAAACGAATAATGAATACTGGAATGTGTATCGCGGGAATAGTAACGAATTCGATCTGGCATCGTTATTAAATGATGGAGATCCAATTGCCGGACAAGGCACAACACAGTATCCTACTGATTATATTTATATAGATACTGCACCTGTTGTGCAGAATACAACTTATTGGTATTGGATAGAAAGTGTAGCAACAGATGGAGAATCGGAAGTACATGTACCAATAAATCTAAGTATACCTTATGAGGATACTCCGGTTACACCGGATACTTATGGATTGCATCAAAATTATCCTAATCCATTCAACCCAAGTACCTCGATCAGTTTTGCATTGGAAGTAGATAGTAATGTAGAACTCATTATTTACAATGTGAAAGGTGAAGTGATAAGATCTATCTTTAATAATCATGTTTATGCAAATGATATTACATCGGTTGTTTGGGATGGAAATGATGCAGATGGCAAGCAGGTTTCAAGTGGTGTTTATTTCTATAAACTTATTACAAACACCAAAGAATATCAAAGAAAAATGTTACTCGTGAAATAATTATCAATCCCCTCTTCAGAGGGGTGCAGCTTTAGCTGCGGGGTGTGTGATCTCTGCTGCAATAAGCTTATAACAATCAGCCCTTCAGTATTAACTGAGGGGCTTTTTTTGTTATTTACCCTTTGGAAGGTTGTAGAACTTATTACATTTGTTTTGACCTTCCGAAGGTTAAGCTGCAGCACAGCGTGAGTCGATAATTGCTAAATCATTATTCTCACACCAAGCTATGCATTGGGGTAGGCGTTGTTCTCTAAAGAAGGATAAATCTTAAACGTGCAAATGCTTTTTGCAATAAACCACGTTTACTTCTTCATGGTGGAAAGGTTTTGAAAATATATATATTAGTAATTTTAAGTAATTTTTTTTTAATTAAATCCACAAAACATTTGACACATAAATAATATACTTTTCTTTTAACAGGTAATTATAATATTACATAAAATTGAGATATTTTAAAAAAATTATATGGAGGAGTTATGAAAAAAACATTTTTGTTTATTTTAAGTTTTTTATTTTTAGTGAGTTTAATGTGGGGGCAGAATGTCTGGATTAATGAAATCCATTATGATAATACAGGTACTGATGTAGATGAAGCAGTCGAAGTCGTACTGGAAAATGCTGGAAGCTATACATTAAGTGATTTTACAATAACTTTGTATAATGGTAACGGAGGAGTAACTTACGGAACACACACACTCGATTCTTTTACGGAAGGGTCAATTATAGGTGACCTTACTATATATTCAAAGCTGATTGCCGGTATTCAAAATGGTGCTCCAGATGGACTAGCATTAGACTATCAAGGAACTGTAATCACAGGTCAATTTTTATCTTACGAAGGTTCTTTTACTGCTACGAATGGTCCTGCAAATGGATTAACTTCCAGTGATATTGGAGTTTCAGAACCTGCTCCTCCAATTGGCGAATCACTTCAATTATCTGGTTCAGGTACTCAATATAGTAGCTTTACTTGGCAAAGTCCAGCTACTGCTACACTTGGTAATTTTAATAATAGTCAATCATTTGGTGGAAATTCTTTACCCGTTATTACAAATGTTGTTCATACTCCTCCAATTGTTATTACTTCTTCCACGACAGTTTCTGTTTCTGCAGATGTAACAGATTCGGATGGAACTATTAGTTTAGTTGAATTACATTGGGGCTTAACATCCGGTAGTCTTGGAACAACAATATCAATGTCTAATGGAGGTTCTGGGGATACTTATACAACAATTTCTGACATTCCAGCACAATCAGACGGAACTGCAATTTATTATGAAGTTTATGCTGAAGATGATATTCCTGAAAGTTCAACATCTGCAGAGTACAATTATATTGTTTTTGATGCAAAAACAACTATTATTCCATATAGTGAAGTATTTGTCGCTGACTTAGGAGACTGCTATACTTATAGTGTCTCTGGTGCAACGAAAGAATGGATTTGGGATGGCGGCAGTGCATATATGAGTGGATTTAATTCAGGTGATACAGAAGAAGATTGGTTAGTAATACCGGGCATTAATCTTGATAATTATTCAAGCGAAGTTCTATTATTTGATACGTCTTATAATTATGGTACCGATGATTTAAATAATTATTTGGAGTTATGTTATTCAACAAATTATACAGGTATTGGAGATCCTACTAGCTCAACATGGACGGAAATTACTTTTACACATCCATCTACTTATAATGCATGGACATCTTCAGGAATATTAGACTTATCTGCGATCTTAGGAACTTCTGTTTATATTGCATTTAAGTATCATTATGAAGCAGGAAGTTACAGAAATTGGGATGTTGATAATATTTCTATTGCCGAAGTTGCAGGTCCATCAATTACGAATGTAATTTCCTCACCATCTAGCCCAAATTCTTCTCAAACTGTTTCGGTGTCTGCTGATGTAACAGATGCAGATGGGATATCTAGTGTTGAATTACATTGGGGTTCTACTTCAGGAAGTTTAGTAACTACAATCTCCATGTCAAATGGTGGCTCAGGAGATACTTACACAACATCTACCGATATTCCTGCTCAATCTGATGGAACTACGGTCTATTATGAAATATATGCAGTTGACACTAACACTAATCCAACTACATCAGGTGAATTTAGTTATTTTGTTTCTGATGCTGTTGGTCCTGTTCTTGGTGATCTAATAATAACAGAAATTTGTGGAGATGGTGTTGATGGAGACAATGGTAATGATAATGGTTTTATGGAGATCTTCAATAATTCTTCAAATACATTATCATTGGCAAACATTCAAGCCAGATATTACAATACTAATCCTAATAATCCTACGCAAACAGTTAATCTGAGTGGTACAATTACTCCTGGAGCTTATATTATCGTTGCCCAGAATGAAACTAATTTTAATACTACTTATGCACCGATCACAGCAGATTTCATAGGTTCTACTTTTTACTTCAATGGTGGAGTTGATGGAGTAGATATCTATGATACGACAAGCGATGCAGAAATTCTGGATAGTTTTAATGATAATGGAACTGGTGCATCTCCATGGACGTGGAGTGCTAATAATGTTTTTGAGAGAACTTCTACAGGTGATGGTGCAACAGTAACAAACTGGACAGAAAACACAACGGGATTAGGAACACCAGGTGAAGAAAATGAATCTCCACTTCCTGTAACTCTAACAGATTTCTCAACTGCTATTATCATGAATGAGTTTGTGCAGATCAGTTGGACTACGCAATCCGAATCTTCCATAAATGTCTGGAATCTTTACAGAGAAACTGATGATTCTGCAGGTCAGATATTGATTGATAGTCAGCCTGGAACAAATACTCCACAGCCTTATACATACATCTTTGATGATTTTGAAGTTGAAGAAAACATTACATATTATTACTACCTTGAGGTTATTGAGTACGATGGAAGTTCCAATATGTGGGGACCTATAAGTGCGATACTGGAAGGAACTTCTATTCCTGATCTTCCAACAACAACAATGTTAGAGAGTAATTATCCAAATCCGTTCAACCCAAATACAACAATAAAATGCGACATCAAAGAAGGTGAGGAAGGAGAATTTACAATTTATAATTCTAGAGGTCAGGTAATTGAAAGACAAATGTTGAATGCCGGTGAGCATATAATTGAATGGGATGGAACCCCTTACGGTAGCGGTGTGTATTTATACAAATTAGAAACAAATAGTTACACTAAAACCCGTAAAATGATCATGATCAAATAAAGAAAGCTAAAAAATAAGAAAGGGGATGAACGTAAGTTCAACCCCTTTTTTTAACTTAAAGGTAAGGATATTTATGCGAAAAATATTTATTTCATTTATTTTATTAATAGTTTGTTCACTCTTTTCTGATACGAACTTCAGGGTGATGTCTTATAATACCTTAAACTTTGATGGAACAGATAGATTATCTGATTTTCAGACAGTTTTTGAAAATTCAGAACCTGATATACTAATTTGCCAGGAAATTAAAACCGAATCAGCATCAGATATAATGTTAGGTATTTTGAATTCTGCCATTGGGGGCTATGCTCGATCTAATTTCATTAATGATGGTGACCTTAATAATATGCTGTATTATAAAACCTCTGTTGGTACATTGATCAGTCAGGATGAGATTAATACATCTCCTCGGGATATTTCTGAATATGTAATGAATATAGACGGCAACACGATCCGGTTTTACAGTTGCCATCTGAAATCTTCTACGGGTTATGAAGCTGACCGTTTAGCGGCTGTCTCAATTCTCAGAAGTCATCTCAATGCACTTTCAGCAGGAACAGAATTTATCATCGTGGGAGATATGAACTTTTATACCAATTCAGAAGATGGATACCAGAAGTTCATAGCAAATGAAGAAAGTAACATTGGTAGAGCAGAAGATCTTTGTAGTGAAGTTGGAAGTTGGCACGATAACTCATTCTATTCAGATGTTCATTCTCAATCTACTCGGGTTGAGAACTTTGGTTATGGTGCTACTGGTGGATTAGATGATAAATTTGATTTTATTTTTGGAAACTATGGAATAAATAATGGTGCAGGTATCGAATATAGCTCTAATAGTTTCACCTCTTACGGTAATGATGGAGATCATTTTAATCAATCTATAAATAATGGAACTAATTTTGCTGTACCGGCAATTGTTGCCGATGCGCTCTATTATGCTTCCGATCATCTTCCTATTTATGCAGATTTTATGAGTACTGGTGGAGGTGTAACTGAACTTGATCTGATAATTTCTGAATATGTTGAGGGAAGTAGTTACAATAAATATATCGAAATTTACAATGGAATGGGAAGTGATGTAAATCTTTCCGATTATAATGTAGACATATATATTAATGGAAGTGTAAACCCAAATTACACAATTGGATTATCAGGAGTGCTATCTGATAAAGATGTTTATGTATTGGCTCATAACTCTGCGACAGCCTGGGGTGGAACTCCTGACCAAACATCAGTATCCTTTAATTTCAATGGTAATGATGCAGTTGTCTTGTATAAAATATCAACAAGTAGTAATATTGATATTTTTGGTGTTATTGGAGATCATCCACCAGAAGCATGGACAGGAACGGGTGGTTATTCCACTGCAAACAAAACCTTAGTAAGGAAATCGAATATTACTGGTGGTGTTACCGTAAATCCAACAGGAACGGGTTCATCTGCATTCACAACCTTAACAACCGAATGGGATTTATATGATCAGGATGACGTTTCACATTTAGGTTCACATGATATGATCAACTTGTATCCTTCAGCGGGAGATATAATAATAACCGAGATAGATACTAGATTTTCAAGAGGTATTTTCGTAGAAATATACAATAACACTACAAGTACGATAGATCTCTCTAATTGTAGTTTAATTCATTATAATGGCTCTTCTCCTGCTAATCTCACTGCTGCACTATCCGGTCAACTTGCTGCAGAATCATATTATATTATAGCTCGTGATCAAACGAACTTTGTATCCACATATGGATTTGAGGCTGATCAATATGAACCTATAATGTATTTGAATGATGGAGTCGAGTGGCTGGAATTGGATAACGGTTCTAGGGCAATAATAGATAATTTTGGTGCAAGTGGAATCACCTGGACGGAAGATCATGTTTTTGAAAGAACAGGATACCCGAACAACGGGACAAGCATGGATGATTGGATAGATATTGGCGATGTACTCGGCACACCGAATACTAATAATGATAATCCACTTCCCATCAATCTTTCAGCTTTCTATGCACTTTACATTGGCGGCATCCCAACTCTTTATTGGACAACTCAATCAGAAACAGAGAATGCATATTGGAATGTTTATCGAGGAATAATTTATAATTTTGAAGAGGCTATGCATCTTAATGCAAATAATCCTGTCCCCGGAAATGGAACTATTAATAGCGTTTCAGATTATGTTTATGTAGATACCGTACCTGTTATGCAGAATGCAACTTACTGGTATTGGATAGAAGATGTATCGTTTGAAGGAGAAACGGAAATTCATGAACCGATCACAGTTACAATTCCGTTTGAAGAGACACCAATCACACCGGATACTTATGGACTGCATCAGAATTATCCCAATCCATTTAATCCGAGTACTTCAATCAGTTTCGCTTTGGCAGAAGATAGTGATGTAGAATTAATTATTTACAACATAAAAGGTGCAAAAATTAGAACAATCTTCAATGATCATGTTTATGCAAATGACATTACATCGGTTGTTTGGGATGGAAATGATGAGATGGGCAAGCAAGTTTCAAGTGGTGTTTATTTTTATAAACTCATCACAGAAATAAAAGAGTATCAAAGAAAAATGTTACTCGTGAAATAATTATCAATCCCCTCTTCAGAGGGGTGCAGCTTCAGATGCGGGGTGTGTAATCTCTACTGCAATAAGCCCTTCAGTATCAATTGAGGGGCTTTTTTTGTGCAAGAATTGACTAGCAGCATAGCGTGAGTCGATAATTGCAAAATCATTGTTTTCACCCCAGACTATTCAGAGGGGCAGGCGTTGTTCTCAAAATCCCGTCATCCTGCCTGCCTGGTCGAAGCTGAGCAAAAGAAGCATCGTTTTGCTTCGCAAAGCCGATTTGTCGTAGACTGGACGAATTTTCCACGTTGCTCTCTTAAGGAAGGATAGGTCACAATCAAATAATTGATCTGTAATTCTACTGACTCTTCGTTAGGAGTAACAGCAAGCCCTGTGGAATCCTGTGAAACAGGTGTGCGATGCACAATTCCACGAGGGCAAGTAGACTCCTCAGAGAGACAGAGAAGAATTATCGGTATTCTAATCATGTTCCCAAAGTCCTTTTTGGGAACACAATAAAATCTTAGTAAGTTACCAGTTCGGAGTTTGGTAACCAGATGATTAAAAAAATACTTGTCATTATATCTCTAATTTTAGATTGTACCATAGTATTGTATATGTGGAGTGTATATGAAGAAAAGGTGTCTTGTAGCAACTGGTGGAGGTGATTGCCCCGGTTTGAATGCAGTTATCAGAGCAATTGTTAAACGGGCATCAAAAGAGCAAGATTGGGAGATTATCGGTAGTAGAGATGCTTTTGACGGTATATTACGTGATCCTATGGAGATAGTAGAATTGGATAATTCTACAGTTGCTGGAATTCACGTACGCGGTGGCACTATTTTAGGTACAACAAACAAAGGTGGTCCGTTTGCTTGGGCAGTTATAGATAGTGATGGTAATTGGAAAGAAGAAGATCACTCTGCTGAAATGTTAAGAAAGCTGGAATTCTTAAATGTAAATGCTGTTATTAGTATTGGTGGTGATGGTTCACAAAGAATATCTCAACAACTTTTTGAAATGGGCTGTAATATTATTGGAGTTCCTAAAACAATTGATAATGACCTTGGTGCAACAGATATAACTTTTGGTTTTCCCACAGCAGTAGAAATTGCTACAGATGCAGTAGATAAACTTGTTACAACTGCAGAAAGCCATAACCGTATAATAATTCTGGAAGTAATGGGAAGAGAAGCCGGTTGGATTGCTCTTCATGCTGCTGTTGCAGGTGGAGCAGAAGTTTGCTTGATCCCGGAAATACCATACGACATTAATAAAGTAATCGAACGTATCAATAAACGAATCCATCATTCTCGTGGATTTGTAAATATTGTAATTTCAGAAGGAGCTCGTTCTATCAATGGTGATAAGCAATATCTAAAGAATGATGAATTTGGTAATCATAATCTGCGATTGGGAGGAGCCGGTAACCGCTTAATGCATGAATTAAAGAAGGGTGGTGTTACTACTGATATCAGGGTTACATTACTCGGACATTTACAACGAGGTGGCAAACCAATTGCTTACGATAGAATATTGGCAACTCAATTTGGTGTAAAAGCATTTGAAATGGTTTTAAATAAAGAGTTTGGCAAAATGGCAGCACTTCGTGACGGAAAGCTGGTTTCGGTTCCTATCAGCGAAGCAATAGAGAAATACAACTATGTAGATCTTAATTCTGACCTGGTTCAAACAGCCAGAGATATTGATATAAGTTTTGGTGATTAGGAGATAATTCAAGGAGATTCAATGGTAAAAGATAAAGTTGCAATCTTAACTGCTGGAGGATTGGCTCCTTGCCTTTCTTCATCAATTGGAAGATTGATCGTTCAGTATACAAAATTGGTACCGGATGTTGAAATTATCGGTTATCTAAATGGTTTTAAGGGACTACTGGAAGGAAATTCGATCACGATTCCAAATAGTGTAAGATATTCAGCAGAATTGCTCTATAAATTTGGTGGCAGTGTTTTGGGAAACAGCCGTGTGAAGCTTACAAACATAGAAGATTGTGTAAAAAAGGGTTATGTGAAGAAGGGAGAAAATCCATTGCAGGTTGCTGCAGAACAACTCACTAAAGATGGTATCACAATTCTTCACACAATAGGTGGTGATGACACAAATACATCAGCGGCTGAGCTAGCCAGTTATATGGCTTTGAGTGGATATAAACTTATTGTTGTGGGAATACCTAAAACAGTTGATAATGACATAATCCCGATCACACAAAGCTTGGGAGCATGGACGGCAGCAGAACAAGGAGCGATTTTCTTTGAGAATGTTGTAAATGAGAATACTACAAGTTCCCGTCAATTGATCGTACATGAAATAATGGGTAGAGATTGCGGCTGGCTCACAGCAGCCACAGCTTATGAATATCGTAAGAAGCTAGAAAAGAGAGCTTTCCTGCCGGATATCAGACTTGGCAAAGAACGTTGGGATATAGATGCTATATTCATTCCTGAAATGACACTGGATCTTCCAAAAGAGATGGATAGATTATCGAAATTGATGAATGATAAAGATTGTGTTAATATATTCTTGAGTGAAGGAGCTGGCTTAGAAACCATTGTTGCAGAGATGGAATCAAATGGGGAAGAGGTGAGAAGAGATGCCTTTGGACATGTACGATTGGATGAATTGAATCCGGGGCAATGGTTTGCCAAGAAATTCACAAAATTGCTAAGAGCAGATAAAACATTGGTTCAAAAAAGTGGGTATTTTGCACGCTCTTCTGCTCCAAATGATAGGGATCTGGAATTGATTATGGCTTTTGCTGATTTAGCTGTAAAAGCAGCGATAAATGGTCAGAGTGGTGTTATTGGTCAGGATGAGGATGCAGATGATAAACTGAGTATAATAGATTTTTCACGGATTCAAGGTGGAAAACCTTTTGATATTTCTCAGGAGTGGTTTCAAAATATGCTCAAAGAAATAGGACAAATCAGGTAGCTCAAAGCTCCTGCTTTGAGAATTTGAAAGTATGAATGTAAAAAAGAAAGATAATTTGGAGAAAAAATGAAGATTAGAT
>JAUVKM010000006.1 GCA_030596265.1 Candidatus Cloacimonadota bacterium | reverse complement strand
GGCATTGTTAGCTATATCATCTGCTGCCATAAAAAAATTCTTAGGGTTATCATTTGTTCCATAATCAAGAAAATTCATCATCGCAGCCGAGAATATATCTTCTTCATCACTGTGCCCAAAAGATTTGCCATAAGCAAATATTGCTTTGTAGCAATCGGGAAATGCATAATAATCAAATTCTTCCCAATCGTAGATGTCATAAGCTACATTTGCATTATCTAAAGCCATAATATATTTTGGATACTCGAGGTTTTGATAATCCTGATTACCAGAGCAAGCCAGAAGAACATCAACTCCATTTGTAGGAAGTATCTTAAAAGAAAATAATTCCTCTGGAGCATTTATCGGTAATATCCCTCTATTCTGTGCCGGAGAGTCATCTGTTGCTGCAAAATAGTAATTTACTGTTGTACTATTTGGAATCTCCGGGAACTGATAATAATAGATATTAGGTTCTTCGAAATACGTGTGAGAAATACCTTCCCAGCCATTTCCGGTATTGTAGTAAAGAGTGTCGGATAATATGGGGTGCATATCTGTTATAGTAAGAGAAATTTCCGGTGTATTATCGAAAGTATTTCCCATTTCATCGTACACAAAAGCGGGTGGTTGATAATCCTCTCCCATAAAGAAACTGATGGCAAGTTCATTCTGAAGCATATTGCCATGAGGTTCGATTCCGATATATTGCCCATTTTCAATTATTTCTCTCAGATAGCAAAGACCGATATCTGCAGTATCATTTTGAATCGCAATTGTTGAACTTTGACCATAATCTTGAGGACATACCTGTCCTGTTTGTCCAGTTGCTACGTTTTGATATTGGAATATCATCTCCCCATCTTCGTGGAAGATCACCTCAAAGCAGAGACTCGGGGTTCCACCGGTTCCGTTATGAAATCTCACATTATGCCATTCTACCACACAGTAGCGATCTGGAGCTGTTCCAAAAGTCTGGAAATAAATATCTCCTGTTCCCTCATCGGCATGCAGATCATCCCAGTAAATTGCTATTAAAGCAGGCATTTGAGTATAGCCTGGAATTGGGTATACATAATTGAACATATTGCCATCTGTTTGCCATATACCGTAAGGATCGGGATAAGAATGATACCAGGTATTTTCCGTTAATAGAAATTCGCCGTTGGTATCTACATGGAAATAAGTTCTATCAATTCCATAAAATGGGAAATCAAAGCCAAACTCAATAGGTTCGGAAAAGTTATCATCTCCATAAAATGCCGGAACACCATAAGTAATTGTGGAAGCTCCGGTTTCACTTATTTCTATCCAATCATAAACAGGTCCACCTTCCTCGGTGCTGTCTATCCATTGATATCCAAATGCATCCGGTCCACCTGTTCCATAGTGTTGGAATATTTCTGTTACAATTGAAAAAGAATCATTATTTGGGTTCGCATCTCCTGTAAGCATAGTAGTCATTGTAACTGTGTATATACCAAGTTCATCAGCAATCCAGGAATCTGTGAAAGTAATAATTTCTGTAGCACCGGAAGTTAAAGTTCCGGAATGCACAAAAATAGAATTATATACGACATTCGAAGATTCATCAACAATTTCACAGGTTATGTCAAAATTTACAGTAATATTGGAAGTTCCATAATTCTGGATCGTGCCTGAAGGATATATTTCTGAATTTAAATATTGATGAGGTTCGGGAATCTCAATGGAAACCATTCCTGCATCGTTTTCTCCTGCCTGACCAACTTTTACATCATCGACAACCAGAGCATAAAAATCTTGTAACCACTCAATTGCCAGATAAATATTGTTTCCTGCATAAGATGATAGATCGTAAGAATATTCTACATATTCATCTCCCACGCCCACAATGCTTTCCAGAGTTATATCAAAATCGTTGACTGCATTTCCAGTTGTAGAAAGTTTAACATTAAAATCCTCTGTTCCATACCAGGCTTTGGCAAAGAATATAAATGAATCTCCTGCTTGAATAGTTACTTGTGGTGTGATCAGCCAATCTTCACCATTACTTTCATAGCAAGCTACTGCGGCAACCCAGTCTCCACTATGAGCATGAGAAGTATTCTCAAAAGCAACCCATTCTTCACCGTCTCCATTAATATCATAAGTCGTCCAATCTGTTGGGATAACTCCACCTTCAAAGCCTTCATCAATATTCCACTGTCCGAAAACTAAAGTAACTGATAACAGCATTATTGCTATTAATAAAATAACGTTTTTGTTTTTCATTTTTTTCTCCTTTTTCGATTCAGCTTTGCAAAGCAAAACAATCTCATCTTTTTTATTTTATTTTAAAAGTATCATCCGTTTTGTTATGGAAAAATCTTTCCCTGCTTTCAATTGATAGAAATAAATACCGGATCCGACTGCTTTGTTATTTTCATCTGTTCCATCCCAGATAACAGAATGCTGACCTTCCGGCAGCTGCCGGATGCCGCTGATAAGCTGTTTCACTTTCTGACCCTTGATGTTGTAAATTACTAATTTGGTGTCTTCGGTGTTCTCGGTGTTTAATTGAAAAGAAATCGTTGTGGTTGGATTGAAAGGATTGGGAAAATTCTGATTCAAAGAAAAATTATTAGGACTCTCAATCACTTCATTATCAATTCCAACAGGTTCATACTCGAACCATTCAAGAGCATCCATGATGAACATATTTATTTCATCATCATTATTTATTTGAGAAATATCAAAACTGAAGAAGAACATCTTATAAATCAGATTATCTATCCATAGTCCACAGCATTCATCATTGGCATAAGCAAAATCACCGGGTCCGTAACCATATTCTTCAAAAGGTCCGCCCAAAAATTCAAAAGCACTATGAGAACCAATTTCAGGATTAACAACCATATCTACATACGATGCAGGGCATGAATCGTAATTTTGAAGAACATCCGGAGAATCTGAAAAAACAAATATTTCCTGACCGGAAGTGCCAATAGGTGAATCATCCAAAACGATAAAACTACCTGCTGTAGAATCCCAAGTATCCGGTCCACCGATTCCATCCGTACCACCATCATCAGGATAATTGGGGGAAATATCAGGAAAAAATGCACCGCGTACATAAGCTTTAATAAAAATCGTTCTCGGTTCCTGCCAGCCGACATTATGTGAATCATGCGCATGATTATCTGAAGCATAAAATACATTTTTAGAATTTTCATTCGTTCCCATATCTACAAAATCCATCAAAGCCTGACCTATTTTATCGGCTCGATCAAAATTACTACCGTTGCCATATGTAAAGATTACATCATAATTATTTGGGAAAGAGAAATCTTCATATTCATCCCAATTATAAATATCATAAGTTACATTCGCATTATCCAGAGCCATAATGTATTTTGGATATTCGACATAATTCCAATCCTGATAACCGGGAGTAATTCCCGCATGAGCAAAAAGTAAATTAACTCCATCAGTTGGTAACATCATAAAAGAGAAATATTCTGTAGGAGCGTTTGCAGGCAGAGTTCCTCTATTTCCTCTACTTGCATTATCGGAAGCCGCAAAATAGTAATTAAAATTACTACTGTTTGGAACATCAGTTATTTCATAAGTGTAAATATTTGGTTCTTCAAAGCCAGTGTGAGAGATACCTTCCCAGCCATTACCATAATCGTAATAAAGGGTATCGGATTCAATTTCCGACATATCGGTTATTTGAATGCTGAAAGTAAGATCACTGCTGAAAGTATTCCCGCATTCTTCAAAGATAAAGGTGGGGGGATAATTGTCTTCGGAAGGATAAAACCTTATTGCTAATTCATTTGTAAGAAGATTCCCGAGTGGTTCCACACCCACATAATTATTATTTTCCCTGATCTCCCGCAGATAACAAAGTCCAATAGTTGCTTCGTCATTTTGAATTGCAACAGTAGAGCTTTGTCCATCAACATGCGGTGTAGTATATCCTGTTTGTCCGTTATCAGTATTTTGATATTGAAAGATAATTTCACCTGATTCATAGAAGATAGCTTCATAACAAAGAGTAGGCTCACCACTGTATTCATAATCAAATTCAAAATTCTGCCATTCTACTACACAATAACGATCAGGAGCTTCACCGAAGGTTTGATAATAAATATCACCAATTCCTTCATTTACTCTTTGACTATCCCAATAAACAGCAACAAGACCTGGCATTTGAGTAAAACCCGGAATAGGAAATGTAGAATTAAAAGAAAAACCGTCTTCTCCCCAACCAGTATCGGGATAAGGTACTGTCCAGCCATTTTCAGACAGAAGAATTTCTCCGTTCGTATCTACATAAAAATATGATCTGTCGGTTCCATAGAAGGGGAAATCAAATCCGAAATCGATAGCTTCACAAAAATTATCATCACCATCAAAAGTGGGAACACCATGCATAATAGCTGATGCTCCAGTCTCACTTATTTCAATCCAATCATAAATCGGTCCGCCTTCTTCCTCACTATCGATCCACATATAGCCAAATTCGTCAGGACCACCTGTTCCATAATGAATAACTATTTCGGTTTCTATTGAAAAGGAATCATTATTTGGGTTCGCATCACCGTTGAGCAGTGTAGTCATTGTAACTGTGTAAGAACCAATTTCATCGGCAATCCAGGAATCGGTGAATGCGATGACTTCTGTTGCGCCGGGTACTATTGTCCCGGAATACTCGAAAGTAGAATTAAAAACTACAATTGAGGACTCATTAATAATCTCGCATGTTACATTAAAATTATTTGTAATTTCGGTAGTTCCGTAATTCATTATAGTTCCAGAAGGATAAATTTCTGCATCGAGAAAATGATGATCTTCAGGAATTTCAATTGAAACCATTCCAACATCATTCGGTTCTGCCTGACCTACTTTCACATCATCAACCACTAGAGCATAAGTATCTTGAGTCCACTCAATTGCCAGATAAATATCACTTCCAGCATAAGATGCTAGATCATAAGAATATTCTTCATATTCATCCCCAACACCCACAATGCTTTCCAGAGTTATATCGAAGTCGCTGACCGCATTTCCTGTAGTGGAAAGTTTAACATTAAAATCTTCCGTTCCATACCACGCTTTGGCAAAGAATATAAATGCATCTCCTGATTGAATAGTTACTTGTGGTGTAACAAGCCAGTCATGACCATCATTACCAAAACATTCTACCACAGCTATCCAATCTCCGGAATGAGCTGCTCCAGTATTTTGGAATGCAACCCATCCGAGCCCGTCATTATTAATATCATAAATCGTCCAATCCGCTGGAATAGTTCCGCCTTCAAAGCCTTCATCAATATTCCACTGTCCGAAAACCATTGTTACCAATAGCATCATTATTGTTATCAGTAAAATCTTTTCTCTGTTCTTCATTTTTTCTCCAATTTTTTTTTACTTTAAAAATTATATACATTTATTTGGAATGACCACTATCTATTTCCTAATAATAATATTTTGTAAGAAATATGGAAAAATGACGTTGATCTTATATTTTTCCACACCAATAGTTTTTAACATTTCTTTAATTTCATTCTGTTTGTAAGAAGCTCTAATAGACTTATAAAATCCAGTCTGCTTATGTATCCAATATAACCACCAAACTCTTTTCAAATCAAATATTAATAGCATTCCGTCTTCTTTTAAATATTGTATAAGATTTTTTATTACTTTCTCGGGATTTTGCCAATGGTGTAAGGAAAATGTAGAGTAGATCAAATCATATTTTCCTAATTGTTCAGAAAAATTATCATCTTCAATATTTCCCTCAATAAAGCTGATCTGAGATTCTAATGATTCCTTTTTAATACATTCATTTGCGACAGTTATCATATCAGAAGATATTTCTATTGCTGTAATATTTATATCTTTATTGCGTTTTGCAATCATTGTTGCCAAAGTACCGGAGCCTGCACCAATTTCCAGATAATTTCCTTTTATGTTCAGTTTATCTATTCTTTTCAGAAATCCGCGAAACCTCATTTTTGATGATTTTTCGCTTTCTTCTGCATATTTTCTGGCATTTTCAATACCATTAAAAACCTCATTTTGATGATCCTCAACAATTCTTTTTAGCAATTTCCAATTCTCCCGGAAATATTCATTAATTTGAAACTTATTTTATCTCTATTTTTGGATTTTCTAACTGAATCTGCCATTCAACACCACCCTTCACCGTTCCGCCAATTGAGATATTTTCTCCCCATTTAATACTAATAACTCCTTTTGACTTGCTTCTATAAAGCGGATCTATATTTGTTTCATCCATATTGTAATTTGTTCCCAAACTCAACATTGAGATATTACGCGCATCGGGACCACCTTCGGAAATCGCCTTTGTAATCAGCTCTTCATTTGTTTTAGATTGATATTTTACAATCTCACTATTTATGATTTGCATGATGGGATTCTTAATGGTTTTACCATAGATATACCCTGTTTTTGCAGTTATCATCCCATTGAAACTCTTTTCATTGGGGATAAGTAAAACTTCACCACCGGGAATGAATATGATTGGACATTGTCTGGGAAGATCTGCAAAAGAACCGTAATCGCATAAAACTTTTTGGACTTCGAACACAAAATCACTTCCTTCATCATTTTGAATCCTGATCGTCTTTGAATCGAGGTATTGCTTTGATGCATCTTCGGTTTCACGGGTTAGTATATTATAATCAATATCGAGTGATTTCCAGAAATTAAGCTCAGAAAGAATATTCTTTTCTGTGAGTTCATCACGCATCAATCCTTCCATCATGGCAATACGAATATTATTTTTTTTAACAATGTCCCTGCTTTTTGCAAAAGCTTCCTGTTGGATCTTTTTCTTTTCCGGATCTTCCAGAGGAATAAAGCGTGATTCACCATTTAGATAAAGATAAACATCTGTGTTTTTAAGTGCTCGGTTGAATTTCTCAAAATCCCAACTATAAGTAGCCAGCGAAAAAAGTTTATGCTTTGCTTCCAGCATTTCTTTATCTCTTAACATCAAGGTTGTCTCAATCTGCCTTTTAGATGCTTCCACAAGAATTTTCTTAACAAGTGGCATATTGTATTCACCACTTACAATCAACAATTTTTCCTTAGCTTTCATTTTCAGAGAATTTTCTAAAAGGTTTGCAGCGATCTTGTCCAGATCGATGTTGTGCGATTCCAATATCTGGTTTATCAAGGTTCTATTATTTTCACTTTTCTCTCCATTATTATTATTGAGGGAAAAATCCAAAACATAATTTTTTGCTTTCGCTCTATAATATACATCCTTATTATTCCCAATATTTATTATTTTTATTAAGTTAGCATTCAAAAGGGCTTTCAAATTATAGTGCATTTTTTGTTTGCTTAGTCCAAATATCTTTGACAATTGTTGACCAGTCGCTGGATTAAGGATCAACTCATTAATTATCTTTATTTTAAGCTCTGAGTTAATTGCCTTCATCTGAGAGAGTTTGTTTACAACAAATACATTTTCAATCATAAAAAATCCTTACTTCCGTTTTGGTAAAAAAAAAATAGACTATTATTATCTGTCAAATTCTTTTATTAATTTTTCTTATTAGACTGTTATTGATATTTCTCTAATGTTAATAAAAAGCCCCAATTTCTTGGGGCTATGTATAAATGCTGCACAACCGAAACTATTTCACTAGTAGCATTTTCATGATTCTCGTATAATTCTCAGTTTGTAATTTATAGAGATATATTCCCGAACTATGATTTCTTGCATCCCATGCATAATGATGTCGACCTGTTTCAAATTCATTCATTACAATAAGCTGTCCTTTAATATTGTAAATTGAAAGAATTCCCTTTTCAAATTCTTTTATCTCAAATGAAATGAGTGTGCTAGGATTGAATGGATTTGGATAGTTGCCTATAAGTTTTGTAACCGACATAGTTATATCATCTTCTGAGGATACAATTATTGAGACAGTTACTGTCCAGATTTGTTCATCACCGTTCTCTGCAGTGACTGTGTATTCAACCGGTTCTGTAAAATCCTGTGGTATTCCGCTTTCAGGGTATATTGTAGCAAAAGCAGATATTTCTATTGTAGGAATGAGTGCAGTAATGTTTGTTCCTGATGGAACATCTAATTGAACAGTGTATTCGACATCATTAATTATTGTTTCTCCGATCTGCTCAGGAATCTGAAATGACAAAATATCATTTTCTGCAGAAAGGATGCTGCCTATTTTAGCAACGAAAATGTCCGTTTCTCCATCACTATAAATAAAATATGAACCAAAGGTTCCTGTACCTTCAAAAACTCCTGTTACATAATTGTTTCCTAAATCATCTATTGTAATTCCATATCCTTCATCCAAACCTGTTCCACCTGCTTGGATTACCCATAACCAGTTCCCGCTTGAATCAATTTGGGCTACAAAAATATCATAATATCCACTGCTGGTAATAGTATAAGGATCAAAAAATGCTGTTTCGCTAAAATATCCCGTCACATAACAGTTCCCTGCATCATCCAATGCAATTGAATTTCCTTCTTCATAACTACTTCCACCAGCTTGAGTTGCCCATAACCAATTTCCATCTGCATCTATTTTTGATATAAAAATATCCGAATATTGGTTACCATAAAGAGTATATGGACCAAAGGTTGCTGTGCCTTCAAAATCCCCTATTGTATAACTGTTTCCTGCATTATCTACGATGATTGATCTTCCATAATTATCAGTATTTCCGCCAGCTCCATTTACCCATAACCAATTTCCATCCGCATCCATTTTTGCCATAAAAATATTTGATTCTCCAGTACTGGTAATGGAATAGGAGCCAAAGGTAGCTACTCCACAAAAATATCCTGTAACATAATTGTTCCCTGCATCATCTATTGCAATTCCTCTTCCTTGGTCATCATCGTAAGTGCTACCGGCTTGAGATGCCCATAGCCAGTTTCCATCTGTGTCTATCTTTGCGACAAAAATATCAGAATATCCACTGCTGGTAAGAGAAAGTGCGCCAAAGGTTGCTGTACCTTCAAAATAACCTGTCACATAACTATTCCCATCATTATCCAATGTAATTTCATATCCTTCATCATCACTATTTCCACCAGCTTGAGTTGCCCATAACCAATTTCCATCAGTATCCATCTTTGCTACGAAAATATCGGAGTTTCCACTACTTGTAAGAGAATATGTGCCGAAGGTTACTGTTTCTTCAAAATACCCTGTCACATAACTATTCCCATCATTATCCAATGTAATTTCATATCCTTCATCAGCACTACTTCCACCAGCTTGAGTTGCCCATAACCAGTTTCCGCTCGCATCCATTTTTGCTACAAAAATATCGGAGTTTCCAATGCTGGTAAGAGAATATGCCCCAAAGGCTGCTATACTCTTAAAACTTCCTGTAACATAACTGTTCCCTGCATCATCTAAGGTTATTGAGTATCCTGTATCATCGCCGCCAGATCCGCCAGCTTGAGTTGCCCATTGCCAATCTGGTGTTTGAGAAAAAGCACATACTACAATAAGCAGAAATATTAAGACCATTACTCTCTTTTTCATAACTCCTCCTTGTTTAATTTATTACCTTTTTTCAGTTTGCGCTTTCCAAACCTTAATATCCATAGATTGCTGCCAAAAGAATTTAAACAATTCTATAAACGCATTTATTATAGTCTGCTGTTTGATAAGCACTACTCTCAGTTCATTAGAAATATTTAAGGGTGCTGCATCGGCAATCAACAATGTATTATTATCAAATATAAGCATTTTAAGTGGTAAATTATCTGCAACCCTAAGTTTATCTTTATTTGTTTGATTTTCTGGTTCAGTAAAAAAATCAGGATTATCTACAATAAGTTTTTTTTCAAAAATCGTCTTTATACTTCCTTCACGATCTAAGAAATCAGTCATTACGTCTTCTTGTTCCTTTTTTTGCTCCGGAGCATGAAAGGCAAATGGTTCCCGCATAAACGACAGTATTTCCTTCTTTGAATTTTTTACTAATTCACAAAAGTGATAATGAATATTATCGTTTCCGTGAAAAATTTCAATATATTCAAATGGCTCTTTAATCTCATCTGCATTATGGTATATTTCTTCTAAAGCTTTATAACTGTTTTCCAGACTTTTTATCTTTTTTTCTACAGAAATACCAATTGCTGTTTTGGGATTGGTAATATTAAAGCACTTTTTATGTTCATTTTTTTTTTCAGAACAATATCCTTCCCGAACAAGGTTATTTATAATCTCGCCAAGCTTGTCTTGTCTAATTCCAGTAAGTTTCTGTAGATCTGATAAACTAGCATTGTTTTTTTTAGAAAGAGCTAAATAAACTTTTGACTGTCTTTCACTGAAACCAAGGTCTGTAAGACCTTTTAAAATCATAATATCATCATGCATGCTTTCTCCTTATCCCCACTATGGGGGGAATATTTATTATTTAGGATTCAGATGTCAATAAATTTATTTCAGTAATTGGTTATGAAATAGAAAAAGCCCCATCTAACAGTCATTAGACAGGACTTTTAAAATAATCAAATCTTAATTTATTTTAAGAGAATCATCTTCCTCGTGAAATTATAGCTTCCTGCTTTCAACTGATAGAAATAAATACCGGATTCGACCGCTTTATTATTTTCATCCGTTCCATCCCAAATAACAGAACCTTTCTTCTTGTCTCCTTCGTCTCCGCTCAGGATGACATTAAATTCTTTTATTTTCTGTCCTTTAATATTGTAAATTGAAAGGATTCCCGTTTCATTTTCTTTTATATCAAATGAGATGAGTGTGCTAGGATTAAATGGATTTGGGTAGTTTCTTAGTTTATTATTGGAAATTGTGATCTCGTCATTTTCAACACCTACACCGATATAATCTGTCAGCATATAGGCTCCACTATCTGTACAGCAAATTATGTTAAGACAGTCGATATATGGATGGTGAGTTATTTTGTTGATGTCGAGATTTGGTAATCCGTCATTGAAAAATTCCAATTCATGTTGTACCGGATCCCAAAGAGCAACACCTTCCGTAAATTCGGGAATTTCCCAACCCACAAAAATATTATCTTCAGCATCTAACCCAACTGAACTCATGAAATCAGAATAGAATTCTACATACCAGCTTTCTCCAAAATCATTTGAACTCCATAATCCTGAAGAATTAGAAGGTCCAGGGAAAATTCCATATAGAGTCTCATTCGTGTGAAATGCTAAATCACTGATAATTGGTGAACCAGCTTGAACGAGATTCCAACTTGATCCATTATCTGGTGAATAATGAATTTCAGAA
Organism: Candidatus Cloacimonadota bacterium; assembly: GCA_030596265.1. The sequence continues at coordinate 10,657 of JAUVKM010000006.1, read as the reverse complement.
TCTGTAGAAACAACAAAATGATTTTCTAAGTATGCCATGGCAACACAGTCTTTCAGGTTGAAATATACAATTTCCGACCAGTTCATGCCATCGGTAGATTCCCACATGCCATGAAGACCACCAGCGTAATATGTGTTGTTGCTTGTACAATACAGCATAAAATTGGGGAACGGGATCCATTCGGCAATATCAAACTGGTAAGTGGATAGATTGAATTTGTAAACCCCATCCGACCAGCTTCCATCTCCAAATAATACTAAAATATTATTCGGATCAAGACCAATAGCATTCCAGGCTGGTAAAAATCCACAAGAATACTCAATCCAGTTTCCCCCTTCATTAATTAAAATTCCATCCGAACTGCACAGAATTTCGACCAGAATGTTGTAATAAACAGTATTAAAGTTATTTACCTGTAAATCTGAAGGACCGACGTTTTCCCACATATAAGCAAATGAAAAGGATGAAAGACAAATTACTAAAAATATAATTATCAATTTTTTCATGATTCCCCCTTTCAAATAATATATTATTTATTTCAATAATAAACACCTTTTAATTGCGATATTTTTATTATTCACTTTTAGCTTGTAAAGATAAACACCAGATGAAACCTGCTTACCGTCTTCATCTTCCCCATTCCAAATTACTGAATGATCACCTTTATCAAAATTGTTACTAACTAAAGCTTTAATTAACTGACCTTTAATGTTGTAGACTGAAAGCGTCACAAAATCGGAATTTTGTGTTACAGAGAAAGAAATGGTTGTTGTTGGATTAAATGGATTTGGGTAATTTTGTTTAAGTATTGAATTATTAATAGATAATTGATCACTGTCTTCAATACCGGATGATGGAAAAAATGGTTCTGTTGACCAAGGGATAAAATCTACTTCACCAGAAACTTCGTTGCCAACTCCATTTGGATTCAGTAATTCATTATATGGTCCTGATTCATCTCCCCACCAATTATTCTCAGCATTTAGAGTATCTTCATCTATGCTATATAATCCACCTGTAATATTTGCATAAATATCATTTCCATAAATTATTGAATTTTGAGCACTACAACTAGTTATATAAATACCACCACCATTCCCAATAGCCAGATTATGATGAATTTGATTGCCAATAATTTCGATACTAGATTGATTTATAGCGATTCCACCGGTGGATATATTATTATGGATATTGTTATTTTCTACACAACAATTTGATTCACTAAACGTAATTGCTGAGCCAAGAGCAAAATTATTGAATATCTCATTATTGCTAATAATATGATTATGAGTTTTGTAGCATCCTATTCCACCCCCGCTCTGTGAATTATTATTATAGATTTGATTATCATATACATCTGCTGAAGAAACACAGAGATAAATTCCACCACCATCACCATTTAAAAAAGTGTTATCTCGTATAACATTATTACGGATTATTGCTTTTGTTCCTTGATGAAGAATAGCCGCATTACCATCTCCACTATTATCATAAATAATACAATTTTGAATTATCGGATCAGCAAAATTTGCATAAATTCCACTACCATCAAAAAGATTGGGAGACAAACCATTTTTTATACCAAAACCATCAATGACCGTAGTTGTATCAATAATACTAATAGAGCCATCTCCGATTATGATTGTAGTTGAAGTATTACTTCCATCTATAATAGTTTCTTCAGCACCCAATTCACTTATTAAAACAATACTATTAATATCCGGCCAAATAATATTCTCAAAATAAGTTCCTGCGGCTACAAGAACTGTATCACACTCAATAGCGACATCTAATCCAGCCTGTATTGTTGGCTGATCTGCCGGCACATTAATTATCGTTGCATTAATAAAAGTTAACAATAATAAAAATGAAATAGTAAATATTTGTTTCATAATATCTCCAATTAAAATAAAAATTATCATTTTCCAGTTTACATTTAAAAAACCGTTTTTTATGGATTTGAGTCAAGATAAATAATAGTATTTGGCTACTATGAGGTGGTAGAGGTTTGTCATAAAACATAAAATAACTAACACTATAAAATTATTTTCTAATTGACTCATTAGTTTCATTAATGCAAATTTGGGCATGCAAATAGAAGAAAAGGAGGAATTATGAAAATACTTCGATTATTAGGTTCCCTGGCTTTTGTGTTGGGACTTTTCATAGCAATATTTGCAGGAATAATTTGGGCAGTGATCGTATCAGTTGATCCGGTTATACCCATGTGGTTAAGAATAGCAGTTTTCACTCTTATGGGCGGAATTCTTCTGGTTCTAATTACAGTGGCTTTGGAACAGAAGAAATTCAAGACATCTTTAAAGGAAATTCCTTCCGCTTTAACCCAATCTCGAATTTTACTCTTAAACACTTCAGATATTCCGGGTAAGGAAATCAAGGAGATATTGGGTCTGGTAAAAGGACACACTATTTATGCTATCTGGCTAGGTAACGACCTCTCTGCTTTAGTACGGCTGGTTCTTGGTGGTGAACTAATTGAGTATACAACTATGATGGGAAAAGCTCGCAAGGTCGCTACAGATCGAATAATCACCCAGGCTGAAGAACTGGGTGCCGATGCCATCATAAATTTGCGCTATATGACTACCAGCGTTGTTGGAAGTGCGGCTGAATTTCTGGCCTACGGTACTGCGGTGAAATTAAAGAAATAGAGCGATAAAAAGAGATAAATGAAACTTACGAGAATTTGAGCATCAAAAACAGGTTTGTCATTTTTTAAAAATAAGAAAAGTGGCAGGGGTTTATCATTTATGATAAGAACATATAATCTAATCATTTTATTTATACTTGTTAAGTAATAATAAAACTCCCGTTAACAATTTCTTAACTTCTTCTTTTGTTATTGGTTTGTTGTGAGCAGCATTATTTCCAATTGAAGCTAATAAATCAATATTCTTAAATTCAATCTTATCGTAGATTTTGGATTTGTAAAGTTCCATATTATAACCAGATATTGTAGTCTGTTTTTTTGTAAGTAAAACGTTATGTGAGTTACAGAGATTCCTAAGTTTTTCTTCCAAAACAGCTCTGCCTAACACGCCAGCAGCTAGGATATAACCTTGTTTAAATAGATATTCAGACTGATCAATTAAATTTGAAAATGTCTCTGCAAAGATAATATCTTCAAATCTTAATAAATACCCGTTATTGATCGTTTCTATCATAGATTTGAGAGTTCCTAAGATACTATAAGTATTGGCGAGTGTATTTGCATCATCCTCATTTAATAAACTATTCCATGGTTTAGATAAATCACCTAAAAGATTGATTAAAACTTTGCTATTGTTTTTCCATTTAAAGAATCCTTCAAGATCAACATAAGTCTCTGGATTATTAATAGTAAAACTTCCCATCTGATTGTTTGACCATTTTGTTTTAAGAAGAGCCTCTCCTTCAGTAATACATTTCTGACAAATTGTTTTAATAATTTTATTATCCATTTTAAATCCTTTACTAATCTCTGATCATGCACAACATTGTTATAAAAAAAAATCAGTTCTTATAAGCAAGTTCTCATCGTTCAGTTAACATTTCTACTATATTTCCTGCCACTTCTCAATAGGATCCTTATCAGCAATAATTTCACAAGCCTTTTGAAAGGCATCTAACTCAGATTCAAACCTTTCTTCTACCAAACCCTTAGAGAATCCAAAATAAAATCCTTTCTTATCCTCATGAATTTCAATCATATGTTGTTTCGAATTTTTACATAAAACAATAAACGTTTTCACCAGCATCCTTCTTCCCCTCCAAATCTTAATCAATTGTTCCCTGCACCCCACCACCATCACTCCCTGAATCCTCCTCCCGGAAGATGCTCTCAGAGTGTCTCATCCAATTGTTATTAACCTAATATACCTTTTAGATCAACATTCATATTTGCATTAACTAATTCTTGTGCTAACTTTCGTTTCCACCCCTCTGCTTCATCCAACTCAATATATAATATACCTTTATAGTCCGAAGGGATTTCAACTCGTTTTTCGAATAAAACACAAACTCGAGATCGACCAATTCTACCGAAAAAATAGCCTAACTCAAAAATCACATTTTGCCTTGCTCTTGGTTGCAATGAAGAATCCTTTTTTGCTTTTCCTTCATCATCGTATGTCAATAATATTATTGCATAACCTACGTTAGCATTAATCTCAAACTTCTCAATAATCGTATTTCCAGAATTCGGTTTTTCATGTAAAATAATTGGATTCAAATTTAGATTTTGTATAAATCTTGCTGTTGCTTCTTTTATACTTTTATCATGACCATGTACAATAAATACATCTTTGGAATTACTGTTAATTCGCGCTGGTGTTTGAGATATTGATTTCTCTGGAGAAGTCAACAAACCATGGATTACTTCTAATTGCTGATTTAATCCTGAGTTATAAAAATCATCAAATGATCTAAATCTTCTAAAAGCATCGAAAGATTCCTTTTCCCCACATCCTATTAAATAGGCTTCAACTTTATTAGTCCAATCCTGATAATCAACTAAATTATGAATTTGTTTTCCATCTTCTTGAAATTCTTTTATTTTTTCATAAAAGTTTATCATCCCCTATACCTTCATCCTTATAACCATCTGCAGAGTTCCAATTAAGATAACATCATAATGCTTAGTATCTACAGTTATCATCTTTTTCTCCTGCCATTTGCGATATTAATTATCAATTTTCAAGTTCACATTTAAAAAGCTGTTTTTAATGGATTTGCGTCAAGATAAATAAATATTATGTAAGCTTAATTAAAATATCTATTTAAATAAATATAATAAAAACTCATATAAGCTCAGAAAAAACTTGACGAACCCCAGATTTGTCTCACGTTTGACCCAGAAGTTCTCATAAATTCTCATTTTTACTCAAAATGGGCTTTGCATAATAGAGTGTTTTTGTCAGAAAAGTGAAAGATAATGTCTTTGCGAGTTTTTTTTCTTGCTGTTACAAACGAAGCAATCTCCTTTATACTAATTGTTCACAAGCTTAGATTGCTTCAATAGAATCTCTCCATAAGAAACTTCGCAATGACTATGTAGGTATTATGCAGAACCTTTTTTTACTCAAACGATTAAGGAGGATGTGATGTCGGGTGAATTCTTAGGCACATTCAGGAACTCGGTTAATAAACTTAAATGGATCACTATTCCTGCTGTTTTCAAGAAGAAATTCAACCCGCAGGTAAAACAAACAGTTGTGATCACACTGGGTCCGAATGGAAATATTGCAATCTATCCTCTTGATAACTGGAATGAAAAAATAGATAAGCTGAAGGAAGGTTCCGAGCGTGATAAGCAGTTGCTTTCTAACCTGCGCACGTTTGCTTCTTCCGAGCAGAAGATGGAACAGAACGGCAGAATAAAAATTGGTAGTGAACTTTTGGAGATTGCCAATATCAAAGATAAGGTGATCATTAAGGGATCTGGAAATTACATTTCTGTTTGGAGTCCGCAGAATTACGAGCAATTCCGTCAGAAACGTTTGGAAGAGCACAAGAAACAGTTTAATTCTATGGATTATCAATAATGAAAGAATACCACGTTCCGGTATTATTAGCCGAATGTTTGGAAGCCCTTGATCTACAGGATGGCAAAATTTATGTAGATGCAACCTTCGGTGGTGGTGGACATTCCAAAAAAATATTAGAAAGTGGAAAAGATATTAAATTATTCGCCTTTGATCAAGATCCCGATTCAATTGAGCAAAGTAAAATCTTAACAGAAAAATATCCTGAAAAATTTGTAATGATCAAAGAGAATTTTGCCAATATACGAACCGGACTTGCCCTTGAAAGAATAAAAAAGGTTGATGGCATACTTTTTGATCTTGGTGTTTCATCGCATCAGATCAATGAACCTGCCCGTGGCTTCAGCTTTAGCGGTGACGGAGATTTGAACATGCGAATGGATCAAAACACTGAGCTTACAGCAGCAGACGTGGTTAATACATACTCATTTGAAGAACTTGCTAAAATTTTTCGTGAATATGGCGAAGAAAAAGAAGCTGCCAGAATTGCCAGTAACATAATTTTAGAGAGAGCTAAGAAAGAAATTCAGACAACTTTGCAGTTATCTACTATAATCGAGAATTGCATAATTTCCAAGAAGAGCATTAAAGCTAAAGCGAGGATCTTCCAGGCATTGCGGATCTACATCAATAAAGAAATGGAAGTTCTAAAAACAGCACTGAATGACTCAGTAAAAATTTTGAATCATGGTGGTAGAATTGTGGTTATTTCTTATCATAGTTTAGAAGACAGAATTGTTAAGAACATCTTTAAATATGAAGCGAAATCGTGCATCTGTCCACCTGAGTTCCCACTATGTGTTTGTGACAAAGTAGCAACCTTAAATATAATATCGAGAAAGCCTGTCGTTCCAACTGTGCAAGAGATAGAAAAGAACCCGCGTGCCAGAAGCGCAAAACTTAGAATAGCCCAGAAGAGGGAGGTTTTATGAACTGGAAAGTAATTGTTATTGCCGTTTTAATTTTAGTCTCAATATTTTGTCATTATAGTAATAAACACAAGATCATAGTTTACGGACGCAAACTTGATGAGTCACGGGAACTTTATCAAGCCCATAAGGTTAATAATTTAGATCTGATAACCCTGAACAGTAAACTAAGTTCTCGCGACCGTATCCAAAGACTTGCCTCACAAAATCTGGATATGTTCTTCCCTACCGATAATGAGAATGTACACAATATTAAATTCAATAATAAGAAAGAGACCTTCCGCCTTATTGACTACATTGTCCCCTCGGCTGAAGCACTTACCAGGTGATATTATTGCTCATTCAAACGAATGAGCTTTTTTTATGAATACCAGAATTAAATATTTCTTAGCTTTCAACATACTATTTATCCTTATTTGGATAGGTTATTTATTTTCAATCCAAATTTTAGATGCTCATAAGCTTAAGGCAACTGTGCAGATCCGTCAAAATCCTTCCAAAGAGATATTGATACCAAATCGTGGGAACATTTATGATCGAGAAGGTGGACTGTTGGTAAGCTCAGTGAAATATTATCAACTCGATGTAGATAGACGTGCCATAATTAATGATTGCAAAAATAATTCAGAATTAACAACTAAAGAAGTATTTAGCAAAATTGCCAAAATAATTTCAGAGAATAGCGCAGCAAAGAAAAATTTCCTATTAAAACGTTTGCATAAAAAACCTCAATATTCAAGTGTTTATCTCACAACTAACATTTCAGAAAATCAACTCCATATTATTAAACAGGAATTCGCAAAAGAGAAAATAAAAGGACTGGTTGCTTCATTCAGCAATATTAAACGTTCATACCCTCACGATAAACTTGGTTCTAATTTCTTAGGAATTATTGATGATTGTAAACAGGGTAGTTCGGGGAACTCAATCTACACAACTATTGGAAAAAATGGAATTGAAGCAACTTACAATAAGCAACTCTGTGGAGAAATTGGCTGGAGAGAAACGATCTACGATGCTAATAATAGGATGATCCCGCTTCTATTCCTCAAAGAAAAATCTGCAAAACCCGGCAAATCTGTTTATCTCACAATTGATATGGAAATCCAGGAAATATTGGAAGAGAAACTAATAATCGGTCTTAAAGAATATCAAGCAAAGAATGCAATTGGTATTGTTATGGATCCATTTTCAGGTGAAATATTGGCAATGGCAGGTCTTAATAAGGATCATAAAAAAAGATCTGCAAAAGAACTGCGTTCGGTCACTAATATTGCAGCTTCTTTCATGTTCGAACCAGGTTCCACCTTAAAACCGATCACAGCTCTTCTCGCTTTAGAAAAAAATATTTATAAACCGTCAGATATAGTTGACTGTACAGATTATCACCTGGAATATGAACAAGAAGAACGGATTATTAAAGACGATCATAAGTATAAAAAACTCAGTTTCAAGGATATTATTGCCTATTCAAGTAATGTTGGGATTAGCAGGATAGTTGAGAAAATCGGCAGCAAAGTACTTTATGAGCGCATGATCGCAATGGGATTCGGGCATAAAACAGGTTCAAATATTTCCGGTGAAGCATCAGGGATATTTCGAAAACTTAAAGACTGGCAGGGCTTCTCACTTCACTCGATCTCTTTTGGTCAGGAAATTTCCGTGAGTGCATTGCAGTTGGCGAATGCTTATTGTTCGCTGGCTAACGGTGGAAAGGTGATGCAACCGCATCTGATTAAAGAGATAAGAAACAAGAACAATAAAATAATTACTTCTTATAAACCGAAAGTTTTACGGAAGATTTCCGATAAGAGATCTCTCGATACATTAAAAGTTTTCTTAAAAAGCGTAGTAGATTATGGAACTGCTACCGATACAAAATTGGAACATCTTACAATAGCCGGGAAAACAGGTACTTCCGAAAAAGCGATAAGTGGAAAAATTGGATATGAAGAAGAAAAATACACTTCTGTTTTCGCAGGATTCTTCCCGGTAAATAAACCTCAGTACGTTATGGTGATCATATATGATGAAGCAGATTACAAGTCATACTCTTATTATGCTTCACTTTCTGCTGTTCCCACCTTTAGAGATGTTGTTAAAAAAATAGTTAATCTCCCTGACACAGATGTAATTGCCAATGTGAAAGAAGATAATAAAAAATTTATTTTCGCTCCTGACGTAACCGGGCTGCAATTAGAAAAAGCAATTAAAATATTACAAAAAGAAGGAATAAATTTCATCGTAACCGGTGATAATAAAGATGGGAAAATAATAGATCAATATCCCAAACCCAACACCTCATTTGATAAAAATGAGAAGATCATCCTTAACCTTGACAATAAACAGGATGCCGAGCAAATGAATGTTGATGCTTATGCAATGCCGGATCTGATAGGATTGAGCCTTAGAAAGGCAATCGCCATATCAAACAGAAGCAGTGTAAAGCTGGTGATCCGCGGGAATGGGATCATCTCAGCTCAGTCAATAAAACCGGGTTCTAATATTAAATTTGGAGAAGTATGTACAGTAACGGCAAAATGATCTCAATTGCTGAGATCAAAACAATATTGCAAAAACATGAGCTTCTAATAGAGAGCATTAACACTACTTCTTCAAATAGATATTCCGGTATTCAAACCGATTCCAGAAAGATCAGGGAAGGAAATGTTTTCGTTTGCATTTTCGGTTTTATAGTTGATGGACACGATTACGCCCAAAAAGCTGTTGATAGGGGTGCAAAGCTTTTAATCGTTGAAAGAGAACTTAAAATTGATATTCCACAGATAGTTGTATTAAATGCACGAAAAGCAACTGCTTTATTGGCAACATTATTTTTTGACTATCCTTCTAAAAAATTAAAGATAATTGGAATAACCGGTACAAATGGGAAAACAACTATTGGCAGTATCCTGGAACATATTCTCACTGATAATGGAAAAAAAGTTGGTCTAATTGGAACTCTGGGCTATTCTATAAACGGTGTTACTCATAAATCTGAAAGAACAACACCGGATATTATCGTTCTGAATACGATCTTCTGTAAAATGATCGATGAAAATGTAGAATTTGTGATCATGGAAGTTTCTTCACACGCTTTATCATTAGATAGAACATTCGCCATACATTTTCATACTGCTGTTTTCACAAATCTCACTCAAGATCATCTCGATTTTCACATAACCTTAAATGAATATGCAAAAACAAAATTTAAATTATTTGAAAATGCCGATAGAGCTTTTATCAATATTGATGATGAACACGGTGAAAGATTATACAATAAATGCTCATTCACTAAATATGGAATTTCATTCAAAGAAGGAGAAATTGTTATTGGAGAACATGATTACACTATTTCCGGTTCAAACTTCAAACTAAAGTTTAATGGCAATAAATTCCAACTTAAAACAAATTTAATAGGTAAATACAATATTTTTAATACTGCAACTGCATTTTCTGTGGCACTTGATCTATTGGGAATATCAAGTTCGAAACAGATTAGCGGATCCATTAATAATCTCAACTGTATCCCCGGCAGATTACAGCAAGTTCCAAACAACAATAATATCGGTGTTTACATAGATTATGCTCACACACCTGATGCTCTGGAAAACGTATTAGCAACACTTAATGAGATTAAGAAAGAAAAAATGATCTGCGTATTTGGAGCAGGTGGCAGCAGGGATAAAACCAAACGGTCTAAAATGCTTAAAGCTGCCAAATACACTGATAGAATAATAATTACAAATGATAATCCGCGAGATGAGGAACCTGCTGAAATCATTCGCGATATACTAAAAGATGTAGAAGAAAATATTCCATTCTGGATAATCCGTGACAGAAAGAGAGCAATTCAAACTGCAATAAATTTCGCGAAAGAGAACGACATCGTTCTCATTGCCGGGAAGGGTCATGAAAGATATCAGGAGATCAAAGGAAAAAGATTTGACTTCGATGATATAAAAGAAGCAGAAACTGCACTTGATCATTCATTTGATTATAATAATTCCCTTTCGTTGCCAATAGATCCTCTTCAACTTGAATTGATCTTCCAGCAAAACCTGATGATCAATAATGATCCTTTAATTGAAAATATTTCTACTGATTCACGCTCAATAAAAGAGAATTCTCTTTTCTTTGCTTTAAAGGGTGAAAATTTTGATGGTCATGATTATGTTGAGAAAA
>JAUVKM010000185.1 GCA_030596265.1 Candidatus Cloacimonadota bacterium | reverse complement strand
GGATCGTGGATCGTAATTGTGATCGCTGCTGTATTTATTCTCTCAATGGCAATTGGTGGAATCAGCAGTATCTTCATAAAAAAACCATTTGTAGGAAGCATTGCAGGTGAAAAAATTTATCCGAATGATTTTAGCGAATATTTACAAAATGCATATGCTGGTTATGCAAATCAAAATCCAGATAAAGAAATTGATGAACGAACTGCAAAACAACTAAATGATCAAACATGGGATCAACTTGTTCAGCAAATACTATTTGATAAAGCTTTAAAAAAACGTCGTATTAAAATTACTGATGACGATGTTATTGAAGGATTAAAGAATCCGGCTGAAGATGTTAAAACTATTCCTCAATTTCAGACTGATGGAAAATTTGATTATGCAAAATATGAAGCACTATTGTTAGAAAACCCTGAATTTGCTAACTATGTGGAAAGTCGTATCAGAGGAACACTTCCCTATCAGAGACTTTACGATGATGTAAAATCTGAAGTTACAATTACAATTGAAGAAGTTGAACAACAATATATTAAGGACAACGATCTTGCCGATGCGGATGTAATATTCTTCAATCCGAGTAAGATAACAGAAGTTGAAGCAACAGACGAAGATATGCAACAATATTATGAAGATAATAAAGAAGATTACAAAAAAGATCCTGCCAGAAAACTTAAATATGTAGCTGTAAATCTTATGCCGAGTGAAGCTGATAAACAAATTGTGAAAACGAAAGCTGATTCTGTATACAACCTTGCAATTAGCGGTGCAGATTTTGCTGAACTTGCTATAAAATATTCTGAAGGACCTTCCGCACCTAAAGGTGGAGACCTTGGTTATTTCACAAAAGGAAGAATGGTCCCTGCTTTTGAAGAAGCAGCATTCAAATTAAACAAAGGTGAAATAAGTGAACCTGTTAACACTAGATTTGGCTGGCATATTATTAAACTTATTGATAAAAGAACAAAAGATGGAGTAGAAGAGATCCAGGCGAGCCATATTCTTTTCAAAGAAGAAGCATCTGAAGCCACAAAAGAAAACCTGGAAGTTCTGGCAAATGACCTTTATGAAAAAGCAGCAGAAGGCGGTTTAGAAAAAGCTGCAGAAGAACTTGCTTATGAGATCAAAGAAACTACTGATATATATGAATCCGCAAAATATATTGGTGGTATTGGTCAAAATGAAGAACTCGTTAAATTTGCTTTTAACAACAAAATTGGAAAACTTAACGAACCGATCCTGAAAGATGATGGTAATTATGTCCTCTGCGAAGTTTCATTTACGATTGGTGAACATTATCAAGAATTTGAAGATGTGAGAAGTAGAATTGAGAATTTGGTTAAAACAGAGAAGAAAAAAGAGATGGCTAAAACAAATGCACTTGAATTTGCTACTAAATATGATTCAGCAGATTATATGAAAAAAGCTGAAGCAGAAGGATATGAAGTTGTTGAAGCATTGAAAGTAACAATTGAAAATTCAATTCCGAAAATCGGAAAAGATGAAGCTCTAAATGAAGCTATCCTGGCAAAAGAAGCCGGAGAATTCACTGATGTGATCACTGGTGAAAAAGCTTCCTACATTGCTTTAGTAAAAGTTCGAACTCAACCGAATATGAATAAATTTGAAAAAGATCAGGATAAACTTATGGAAGAAGCTCAAACAAAAGCAGAAGATGAACACTTGAATGAATGGTTTGAGAAATTGAAAGAAGACGCAGATATTATTGATAATAGAAGTGAATACTACAATTAGAATTTCTAAAGTTATCTAACGAATATTCAAAGCGGGTTTTACCACCCGCTTTTTTTATTATTTTATGCTGAAAGATATTCGATCCTGAGTTCATGTCATCCTGAGCCCTACGACAAGCTCAGGACAGGCTCTGTCAAAAGACGAAGGATTGATATAATTGATTAAACACTTATGGTTCGTCTCCGCTCACCATGACAATTAATTGTAATTCAATTTGGTAACGCAATGCCGCTTTTTTTTATAATTTAAAACTGTGTGGTAATAATTCTGCTATACTCGTTTCAAATTCATCAGTTAAAGAAACTATCGTAATTTTAAGCTCGGAAGAAAATTCTGAGATAACCTGACGGCAGGCACCGCAGGGATAGAATAATTCATCGGTATTAGAAAAGATCACAAGTTCTGTAAAGTTTGTCTCACCTTCAGAAACAGCCTTGAAGATTGCTGTTCTTTCTGCACAATTTGTTAAACCGTATGATGAATTCTCAACATTGCAGCCTGTGAATATTTTTCCAGATTCTGTAAGTAACGCAGCTCCAACCTGAAATCCGGAATATGGAACATAAGCATTTTCTGATACTTTTTTCGCAGCTTTTATTAATTTCTGTTTCATAGTTTCCTCCTTGTTCTGCTATCAAAACCAGCTATTTGCTAAAGTATTGTAAAGTAATTTTTCTAAAACAAAATAAAATATTACAAATATTTTGACATTTATGATCGCAATTTCATTTATCTTTTTGTAGAGAAATGGAGGAAATATCGTGGAGAAAGTTTTTGAACCCAGAATTAAAATATGCTGTATCAGCAGCCTAGCAGAAGCAAAAATGGCAATAAAGATGGGTGCATCAGCATTAGGTCTTGTTTCGGAAATGCCAAGTGGTCCTGGCATGATTTCAATGGAAACTATCAAGCTGATCACAGCTTTTGTACCTCCGCCAATTGCAACATTTTTATTAACTTCCAAACAAAGTGTAAATGATATAATTAAGCAGCACGAATATTGCAAAACTAATACAATACAGATCTGCGATGATTTAATAATTGGAATACACAAAGACTTGAAAGAAGCTTTACCTGGAATATCTATCGTTCAGGTTATTCATGTAACCGGAGAAGAAAGCATTGCTGAAGCACTAGCAATTCAAAATGATGTCGATGCAATTCTTTTGGATTCGGGAAATCAATCTAAACAGATAAAAGAATTGGGTGGAACAGGAAAAACTCACAACTGGGAAGTAAGCTGTAAAATAAGAGAAATGCTGGATATTCCAATTTATCTTGCAGGTGGGATAAAACCGAATAATATAGCTCAAGCAATAAACCAAGTTCACCCTTTTGGAATAGACCTCTGCAGCGGAGTGCGAACTAATGGTAAACTTGATGAGATCAAATTGCAACAATTATTCAGTAATATAAAAAGGAGTAAGAGATGAAATACATTGGAGGACATGTTAGTGCTGCAGGCGGTGTAGAAAATGCACCCTTGAATGCAAAAGCGATCGGGGCAAAAGCATTCGCCCTTTTTACAAAGAACCAGAGACAATGGTTTTCTAAACCATTAACTGATGAGAGTATTAATTTGTTCAAAGAAAATTGTGAGAAAGAAGGATTTTCACCTGAGTACATTTTACCGCACGATAGCTATCTCATAAATCTCGGTCATCCTGAAAATGAAAAACTTATTAAATCACAAAAGGCATTTTTAGATGAACTTCAACGTTGTGAACAACTCGGTCTCAAATATTTGAATTTCCATCCGGGATCACATTTAGGACAATATTCAGAGGATGAGTGTTTAAAAAATGTTTCTGAATCTATAAATCTAGCACTTTCTGAAACTGAGTACGTAATTGCAGTTATAGAAAACACAGCCGGACAGGGTAATAATGTTGGTTATAAATTTGAACACTTAGCAAAGATCATTGAAGGCGTTAATGATAAATCTCGAGTTGGGGTTTGCATCGATACTTGTCATGCATATACATCAGGTTATGATCTGCGAAATGAAGAAGCTTTTCATAACACTTTCCAACAATTTGAAAAACTGGTCGGATTCCAATATCTAAAAGGAATGCATATTAATGACAGCAAAAAGGAACTGGGAACACGGGTTGACAGACACGAAAGTATCGGAAAAGGATTTATTGGATTGGATGCATTTAAGATATTGATGAATGATAGCAGATTCGATGATATTCCCTTAATTTTGGAAACACCAAATTCTGAGATATGGGCTGATGAAATAAAGTTACTTTATAGTTTGGAAAGGAAGTGATATTATGGTGGGAGAAGTAACAAATTATTAACTTTTAAGAATAATTTGACAGAAAAAATAGAATTTGAATTTTAAAAAGTAAATCATAATATAGATTCTTAAAAAAAGGATTTATAATGAAAATGTTACTCTTTCGAAAAATTAAGGAATAGGTGATACCGAGCCTTTTGATGTGGTGTGTTAACAATAAAAAATAAGGAGAAAACGATGAGAATCAAGTCAATTTTAATTGGTACTATTTTGGTAATCATTTTAGCTTCTTTCGGTTGTAGTAAAGACTCAACCGAACCAACTAAAGAAGCAGTATTAGAACTTGTAGAAGCAACTATCGAAGTATTGGATGCAGAAAATTTTCAATATGAAATTTCATTTACATTGAAAAATACTGGAAATGCAACTGCAATAAATATTGAAGGTAAAATTGGAGTTAAGTTTGAAGGTGAAACCGAAACTCTTTGGATGGATGAGTGGATTCCATTGGATTTTGATTTAACTGCTGGTTCAACTTATACAGAAACTTATGTTGATAACGAAGATAATGTAGAAGACTTCAATGAGATGTTAGCTTCCGAAATTTTTCTGCAATTCCAATGGGAAACTGAATAATTCTTAATGTTGTTAAGAGCAGTCAAATTATTGTATTTGGCTGCTTTTTTTCTTGTTGATAAGTTTAACTTGCAAACGAGCAATACTTTTTTGGCTATTCTTCCTCTGAAGAGCAACGTGCAAGATTCGTTCAGTCTTCGCATAGCTTCGACCAGACAGGTAGAATGACAATGTTTTTTACTGGCTTTATGCTTTTAGTCAGTGCAAGTCTGTGGCTATCTATTCAAATATAGCTTCCACAAATTCATTCACATCAAAATCACGCAGATCGTTGTAGGTCTCTCCTACTCCGATAAGTTTAACGGGAATATCAAGCTGATGCTTTATGCCAAT
>JAUVKM010000022.1 GCA_030596265.1 Candidatus Cloacimonadota bacterium | reverse complement strand
CTGTTTATAATAATGTAAAAGAAATAAAATCACTTAATATCTAACAAAGAAAATTTCTTTATAATATTATATTGACACATTTGGATTAAATTAGTGTTTTATAATTATTCTAATTATGGAGTTAAAATGAAATATATATTATTTATTCTCATTTTAATATTTGGTTATTCCTTATTTGCAGATTCCGTTCCACCTTATGTTACGCCATTGTATCCAACAGCGGGTGCAACAGGAATCCCAGTAGATTCGGATGTTACTTTTTATATCTACGATGATATAGATGGTGTTGATATAAACACTGTTCAAGTTGATATCAATGGGATAATTTATAGTAGTAATAATAGTTCATTCTTCTATAGCGGTACTCCTTTCAGTTATATTATCACCATAAATCCACCTATGGATTTCCAATTTGATGATCTGATAAATATTCAAATAGATGCATCTGATCTTGAAGAGCCGGCAAATGTGATGCCGACTTATTCATATTCGTTCCAGACCGTTGAAGATTTGCAGCCTCCTTATATTGGCGGGTTAGACCCGGAAGCAGGAGCAGTTAATGTTCCGCAGAATACTGATATTGAATTTATTATTTATGATAGCGGAATTGGTGTGAATTTAACGTCAGTTATCGTAGAAATACAAGGTGTTACCTATACTCACAATAATGGACTGTTCTACTATTATGGTAATGCAAATGCTTATCATATCATTATTGATGTACCAGTTGATTTTGAACTCGCCGAAATAGTTGAAGTTTCAATTGATGCCTCTGATCTGAATGGAATATCAATGGCAACCTTTGAATATTCATTCGAGATTATAGATGATATCCAACCACCATATACCGGAGAATGGAATCCTGAACCTGGAGAAGATGAAGTATCCATTGATGCAAATGTGAGCTTTAATATATACGATAACATTGAGGGCGTAGATATCTCTTCTGTTGTTGTTGATATTCAGGGAATTCAATTTACCTATCTCAATACATCATTCTCATATCAAACAATTCCAAACGGTTATACTGTTACATTAGATCTACCCAGTGATTTTGATTACGGAGAGGTTGTCACAGTGCAGATAGATGCCGCAGATCTTTCCCAGCCTGCTAATGTAATGGTGACATATATATACAGTTTTCAATGTGAATATGACATTATTCCTCCATATACAGGAGATTATAATCCGGTTCCCGGACAGCAAAATGTTCCAATTGATACTAATATAAATTTTCATGTTTATGATGATGATCTTGGGGTGGATATTAACACTTTACTGGTTGAAATAGATGGTGTACAATATTCCATTGCAAATGGAAACTTGTCATTTAGCGGTAATCCAGCAGACTATTCGGTAAGCATCAATCCAACAGAGAACTTCGAATTTTCTCAATTGATTACAGTTGAGATTGATGTAGCAGATCTTGCAACTCCTCAAAATCAGCTTACCGGTTTTTTCTACACATTCCAATGCATAAGTGATGAAGAAACACCGTATGTTACAGATCTTGATCCTGAGCCATTATCCATTGATAATCCGGTAAATACAAATATCTCATTTCATATAAATGATGATGGATTTGGAGTAGAGATTAATAGTGTTGCCGTTGATGTGCAGAATGTTGCCTATTCAGTTGCGTTGGGAAACCTATTCTACAGCGGGACGGTTAATAGTTATTTGATAATTATCGATCCGGTAGAAGATTTCAATTCCGGTGATACTGTTTATGTTTCTATTAATGCATCCGATATGGCTATCCCCGCAAATCAGATGGGAACTTACAGCTATTCATTTGAATGCATTATGGAAGATGTTAATCCACCCTTCATCTGGCAACCAAATCCTGCCAATGGCGCTGTGAATGTTTCTGTATTTACTGCGATAAGTTGTTATATTCTCGATAATGGCAGTAATGTCGATTCTACTTCAATTGAAATGAACATTAACAATGTTGCAATAGAAGATTTTGAGCTTGAAGCGATCTCGATAATGGGAAGTTCGGGCTACATAATCTCATATCAACCTTCGCAACCCTTTAATTATAGTGAACTTATCACAGTTAATATCTCAGCAGCTGACTTGGCGATCATCCCAAATGTACTTATTGATGCATCTTTTTCTTTTGTATGTGAGGAGAATCAACCACCATCAATTAATCTACCGGATAGTCTGGTTTGTGAGGAAGATGGTTTGATCATCGAGAATTTCAGCTTCTATATAACCGACCCAGAGAATGATGATCCGATACTGGAAGCAACGGTCACTAATAATTTAACCATAACTATAGATGGCTATATGGTGATCATAGAACCAGATCTTAACTGGTTCGGCATAGAGAATGTAAGTTTTATTATTCGTGATGAAATGGGTGAACCACTGGCAAGTGATAATACTAATATCATTGTTTCCAGTGTGAATGATGCACCTTCTTTTGATGCTGATCTGTTCCCAGAAAATATTACATTTACAGAAAACACCGAAAAAGTTATTGATTTCAGCCCAATGATCATAGATCCGGAGCAGTTACCGGAGGAATTAACTTTAACTATTACAAATAGTGTAAATATCAATATTGATGTTACAGGTTTTGTTGTGACCTTCTCGGCACCGGAGAATTGGACAGGATCAGAAGTGCTAACAGTGATTTTGGATGACAATGTATCACGTTCTACGTGTTCAGCAGAGCTTGTTGTATCAGTTACTCCAGAAATTCCGGATGAAAAGATCCATATCGAACCTCATACTGTAAAATGGAATAATGAATATTGTGAAATTACCATCTACAGCCAGGTTGATATTGAGAAAATATCAGGTAAGATATTCAATAGAAGCGGAAAATTGATAAAAGATTTGAATATCCAGCAATATGGAGACAACAAACAAGCTAGATGGTATAAGAAAGATATTGAACAAAATTTAGTTAGTGGTGGATTTTATATCTACCAGATAATTGTAAATAATAGAATTTACCAAGGAAGCATAATAATTGCAAGGTAATGTAATGAAATTTAAATTTTTTGTAATTGCTTTTATAATAATCCCAATCGTTTGTTTTGGATATGATTTTGAAAATGGTGGAGTGCGAAATGCAGCTTTGGGCGAAACAGGTATTGCTTCTTCTCATTATGTGTCTACAGCAGTATGGAATCCCGCAGGTTTAGCTGGCTTTCGATATTTTCAGCTTATCACAGATTCACGTCCATATATGATACAAATGGATAATGATGAGATCGCACAGAACTTCGTATATTTATCAATTCCAATAAATAAGATTCCGGGTGCTTTTGCACTAACGGGAGGTTCCTTCAATTCCAATGCTTATACAGAAGGGAGATTTGGACTGCATTATGGAGCAGGTATTTTTCCTAAAAAATTACCGAGTAAGATCTCAGTTGGACTTAGTCTGTTCGATCATTATACAAATTTCTCGGAGATCAATGAGAGTAAGAACGCATTTGATCTGGATTTGGGATTCTCTTATAGATTGAGTAAATTTGCAAATTTCGGGCTTCTGGCTGGGAATATCTTACAGGCTGATATGGCAATTGACAGCAATAATGAAGATAAACTTCCAATGCGGTTGGGTTTTGGTTCTGAATTTATTTGGAAGAGAATAGTTCTTTCAGGAGATCTTGTATTTCGAAAATATCAGAGTTACAATGAGCTTGGTTTTGGTCTTGGTGCTGAATATCTATTAGCGAAGAATCTCCAGATTAGATTTGGAGTGAACAATCACGATCTTACCGGTGGTTTTGGTGTGAATATATATTCTAAAAAATGGATACAACCAGCTAGTGAGAAGAAGAATGAGGAATTGGATTTCAGTTTTTTTCAGATAAGTCTGGATTATGCTTTTCAATATCCGTTGGGTGATTCAAACGAAGGTGGAACCTTTTCTACAGGAAATAGTCTGGAATCTGATTATGGTGAACATTTCTTCGGGATAAAAATTGATTTTGGTAAAAGCCGTGATTTAGATGAAAATTATACCTCATTATTCCCATCGGATTTCGATGGAAGAGTTGATACTGTATTCATAGAAAAAGTTGTAATCGATACAATAGTTCAAACCAGAACGATTCATGATACAATTAAGATAATTGAGCGTGTAATGGATGAAAAAGAAGTTGAGAAGAAAATTCAGGAAGAAGCATCCAAAATAAGGAGATCTGATATTCTTAAAATAAATAGAGCTACAGTTCATTTAAACTCTGCACTGGAATTTTATTATTCCGAAGAATATTATGAAGCAATAGATGAATGCAACAGAGCGATCTCACTTGCTCCGGATCTCTCGTTATCATACATCAGGTTAGCTTCTATCTATTATCGATTAGGTGATACTGAAGAGGCAATGTATCAATTAAGACATGCCAAGAGAATGGATCCGGATAATATTGAAATTAAGAAAATGATGCGACTACTATCAAGAGAATAGATAAGGAAATTATATGAAGAAACTGTTGATAATTTTAATTTTATTATTCACCTTACAGCTCTTTTCACAAGACTTTGATATTGAGACTGTAAAAGAAATTCAAGCAGAACGTGAATTGGCGGAATGGATCGAAGCAATGCTTTTCCCAATTGCGGGAGAAACTATAGTTATTGCCAATCTTACCCTAGATTATCCTGCCAGCCGATTGCAGGTTTATGGTTCAATGCTGGATAAAGAAAAAAGTCTTCCCGGGCTTCCAATTGCCAAGTCAAGATCTGTTATGACTACAATGATAGATGATCAGGAAACGTATCCAACCATTGTTGCCAGAAAGGAAATCACGATCTATTTACAAAAAGATGTAACAGATGAGATACTGCAATTCATTAAGCAGAATGTTGCACTTTGGATGAATATTAATCCTGAAAAGGGTGACATGCTGCAAGTAAAAAATATTATGGATTTTAGAAGCGGTATTGCTGCAGAAGAAGAAAAAAAAGAGGTAAATAATTTCTTTTTCCTTTATATGGGAATAGCTTTACTGATCATAATTCTTGTTTCTGTTTTTATCTTAAGATCTGGTTTTACAAAACTAACAACTTCCATGCAGAATGTAAATGTAACCGGTTTTGAAAAAGCACTTCAGATAAAAGGGAATATGTTGGCTCAGGGGGTAGGTGGTTCCGGAAATAGCACAGCCAATCTTATCACCTCTCCAAAGAAACCAATTGCTATTCAACTTGTTGACAACAAAAAAGAGATAGAACCATTTGATTTCAGTTTTTTAGAAGAACTCTCTGTACAAAGTTTTTCAAAACTACTTGAAGGCGAGAATGCAAGTAACATAGCTTTTATACTAACTAATCTTAATTCCAAATTTGTAAGTGATTTCTTGAATTCTTATATAGGGGAGACAGATCAGATAATAAAAGCAATGTTAGCTGAAAACAGTAAAATAAAGAAAGAAATTATTGAGCTAAGAAACAAATTGTATACAAAATTCACTAAAATAATAGAAGATGAAAAATTGAATACAAATAGCAAAGAAGTTCTAATAAACGTACTTAATCAACTTGATCTGGATAGAACTAAAAAATATCTAGATCAAATAAATCAAATAGATGTAGAAGTTGGGAAAGAAATGCGAGAGAAAGTATTCCTCTTTTCTGATATTATTAAACTAAATGTGCAGGAGATCGAGCAGATCGTTTTCTCTACAGATCATGATCTGATGGTTAAATTCCTTAAGAGTATTGATAGGGATCTGCAAAGCAAATTTTTTAATAGCTTAACTCATAGAGCAGCTTCTATTATTAGAGAAGATATGGATTACCTGGGACATATCGAACAAGAAGAACAGGAAAAGATCCAGCATCAAATGCTTTTTAATATTAGAAATATTCTACAATTTATTAAGGAATAAATATGAAATCATCTGTTATAATTGGTTTTTTACTAGGTTTTGGCATAATTCTTTCGGTGATATTTTTCAAGCAGGATCCATCATTGTATCTCAATTGGTCGGCAATGGCGATTACTCTTGGAGGTACATTATCTGCTGTTATGATCTATTTTTCTCCGCAAGCAATGAAGAATGCCGGGAAGTCGTTAATCGCAATATTCAAAGATAAACAATATTCAGAGATATACCTTATTGATACGATATTAGATATCAGCAAACAATCCCGCAAAACCAGTTACAAGAGTCTGATCGAGAATGAATCTATAATCGAAATACCATTTTTAGCTAAAGGTATGAATCTTGTAGCCGATGGGGAAGATATTGAACATATTGAAGAAGTATTAATTAGAGATAGCAGATCTATAACAGAGAAAAATATTATTGCAGAGAGAGTTTTTAGAATAGCAGGTAGCTTTGCACCAATGTTTGGTATGATGGGAACCGTGATTGGACTTATTGCCATGTTGTACCGGGTGAAAGATCCTGCCGCAATTCCAGCAGCGATGGGGCTGGCTCTTGTTACAACACTTTACGGACTTGTTCTTGCAGCCCTGGTTTTTAAACCATTATCAGGGAAGATCCGAGATAAAAATAATACAGATACACGAGTAAGAGAGATAATAATTGCAGGTATTATTTCCATTAGAAAAAACGAAAATTCTCATAAAATTAAAGAAAAACTATTAGGATACTTACATTGATAACAGAAGATATACTCGCTAGTAATTTACATTCAAAACAAAGCAGGATTCAGGATCTTAGCGATGAGGCTAATGAGAATCAGAACCTGCTGGATGTAATGATACCTTATGCAGATCTGATGACGCTGCTTCTAGTTTTCTTTGTGTTCTTTTATGTGACGACGGATTATGAGAAGAATAGAAAAATAATTAAACAAAATGAGCAAATAGTTGAGCAAAATCAACGCCTGATGGAACTGGCTATATTAGATTCTCTTTTAGATGTGAATGAACAAGTTATCATAATACCCAGTGAAGTTTTATTTGGTACGGGTGAAGCGCTTTTAAAGTGGGAATCTTTGCAAACTTTAGCTCAAGTTGCCAGAAATATTCAAGGTAGGATTAAGGGTGAGCCAGGATGGCAGGTCCGAGTGGAAGGTCATTCCGACAATATCCCTATATTGAGTGGTAACTTTGCTTCCAATTGGGAACTCTCATCTGCAAGGGCATTGAATGTTGTAAGATTTTTTATGGATAATAATTTTTTTCCACCTGAACAGATGCAGGCTATGGGCTATGGTGAATTTAAGCCACTTGTTCTTAATAATACACAAGCCAACAGAAAAAAGAACAGGAGAGTGGAGATCAGGTTGATCAAAAATTTCAGGAGAGATTAATGACGGAATTCCTCATGTTTATTAAGAGTATTATTCAAAGTATTCCTTATATAAATTCGCCATTTATGATCAAACTCATAGAATCAATTATATTGATCATTATCATCTGGTTGATAAAAGTATTAATTGTTAAATTGATCAATAAAAATATATCTGAAGTTAAAACTCAATATCACTGGCGTAAACTGATAAATTCTACTATTTTTATAATTATCATTATTGTTGTAGGAAGGATATGGTTTAAAGGTGCACAATCTCTGGTTACTTATTTAGGATTACTCTCTGCTGGTGTTGCTATTGCCCTAAAAGATGTTCTGGCGAATCTTACCGGTTGGCTTTATATTATTTCAAGACGCCCTTTTAATGTTGGTGACAGAGTACAGATCGGTGAGTTTGCCGGTGATGTGATAGATCAAAGCTTCTTTGAATTCACACTCTTAGAGATCGGGAATTGGGTTCATGCAGATCAAAGTACGGGCAGAATAGTTCATATACCAAATGGTAAAATATTCTCGCAGGATCTGGCAAATTATGATAAAGGTTTTAACTATCTCTGGAATGAAATAGAAGTTGTTATTACCTTTGAAAGTGATTGGCAAAAAGCGAAAAAAATATTACTTAATATTGCCAATACAAAAGGTGAGAATATTTCTAAAAGAATGGAAAATCAGATTAAGAGAGCTGCAAAAAAATATATGATCTATTATAAGGAATTAACACCGATAGTTTATACTAGTGTTGTAGACCATGGAGTAAAACTTACAATTCGTCATTTATGCGAAACCAGGAAAAGAAGAGGATACACTGAAGCCATTTGGGAAGATATCTTATTGGAATTTGCTAAGAACAAAAATATTGAGCTGGCATACCCAACCACAAGATTTTATAATAATAAAGAATAATAGATATTTAACAATCTTGTAGGGACGATTATCCTTAATCGTCCGCAAAAAATTTATTTAGTCATCCTGAGTTTGGCTTTAGCCAAGTATCGAAGGATAAACCAAAAGATGCAAATTCAATACTTCGATAGTTGTTTTGTTTCTACTCGGAACATTTATTCTTCCTTTGGAGAGCAGCGTGAAAGATTCCAGCCAAAGGCTGGTAAACGTCAGAATGACGTATAATTGTACATTATTTCAACAACAAACATTTTTTGCTGAAATCATCTTGTTTCAGCGGTCAATTCGGGGAATTGACCCTTAGATTATGATAACTTTAACATTGCTTATCGGTCAATTCAGAGAATTGATCTTACATGTCATCCTCACGAAAGTGGGGATCTCAGATTTCCAATAGTAGTTAAATTAAAGTCATGGGCTACATTTTTGTCTTTCTGACGTTACTTCCACGTTGTTCTCAGGAAGAATCTCATCGTCAAACTAATAAACCCTCTTTAATTCTCCCTTACAAAGGGAGACTAAACGGAAAATTATTTCAACAACAGCATTTTCTTTGTCTTTTTTGTTTCACCATTCACATTTAACTTATAGAAATAAACTCCACTTGAAACTCTTTTACCATTATCATCTTTACTGTTCCAAAGCATTTCGCTTCTACCAGGACTCATATAGCAATCTAATAAAGTCTTTACCTTCTGCCCCTTAATGTTATATATCTCCAGTTTTACCTCTCCTGATTCAGGTAAATCGAATACTATCTTAGTCTCAGGATTGAAGGGGTTAGGATAATTTCGTAGATCATAATTAATAATTGGTAACTCATTATAGAATATTCCAACAGAATCTGCTCCAAATTCATAGCAACCCATATCAATGATTGCTATTCCGTCTCCATCTCCATCCCAAACTCTATAATTGTGTAACAAATCCCAAGGAAGTAAGAATAGGCCTGTTGTATCTGGTGTGCCTGCATCAATACAGGGAGACAGTTCCGTCAACTGATATGGATCATCACCTGATAAAAGAAAGAGAGGATCTTCTTCGATGTTTCCTTCTCCCCAATTGATGATGTTGGCATTATTCTGATTATATATTCCATCTTCTCCATTGTTGATGTTGCAGTAATCCACATTCAATTCATAACTCTCACCACTCACTGAAGTCCAATCAACCATGAAAATTTCGTAATTTGTATTATTATGCATAATTGTATTATTTAATGTAATATCCCCGTAGCCTTTTATTGTTGAATTTGAAGATGTATTATTTGTAAATGTGCAATTATTAAACTCTGTAATTCCCTGACAGAAGACATCCACAACATTATTAAAATTCGTACTATTATCAGAAAAAAGACAATTATTAAATCTGATGGTTGATTCTTCACCCCAACCACTTCTATTTCGAATTATTCGGGCATAATTGCTTGTAGTGCTATTATTCGAAAACACACAATTTTCAACTATAAATTCTTCATCATTATGAGCATCCAATTGTAAAACAGTTTCATATCCAATTGTAGTATAATTTAATGTGTTATTTTTAATTACACAGTTTTTCATAATTCCACTATTTTCTGCTAAATAGAGAGCAGCGTTTCGATCTGCAGTATTATCAGAAATAATTAGATTATCAAATATATTATAAATGTGTTCTGTTAAAATTATTCGTTTGATATTTGAATTATTTTGTATTTTTATATTCGATAGTTTTAATATGTTAACTTCATAACAAAAAATAATTGAAAGAGTATACATCTCAGAACTATTCCTAATTGAAAAATCTGATACTTCAGTAAAACCATTTAAATGATCTCCAATGATTGCAACTGTGATAAAATCATTAAACAAAACGGTATCTTCCATATCTTCACCAATGATGGAGACATATTCTTTGCAACCGATGGGATATATTTGCTCATTGATCTCGTGAGAATAGGTACCTGCAGCTACATGTACAGTACGAAGATGTTGTTCGTCCGCCTGGATCTTACGTACTGCCCAGGAAATATTCTTTAGAGGTTCATTCGGTGAAAGACCAGAATTAGTATCATCACCATCTACAGCTACATAAAGATCATTTGGTTCCAGAACCATCCAGTTATTTTGAATATCGAATGTGTAAGATGACCCTTCTAAAGATTCAGCAAAATAGCGACTGGGCTCAAATACGGAAAATGTATCGAGAATTACATTAATATTGCCTGTATCCATAACAAACAAGTCCGCTCCTTTACCAGCATTATTATTGTATATATTACAAAGATTTTCGTTATCAAAATTAATAGTACTGTCATCTGCCATATAAATTGCGCCACCCCATCCAGCAGAGTTTTCAAAGATATTTAAACCAGATACATACAGGAAACCGTGTCTTGCATAGATACCCGCTCCAAGAGTAGCAATATTTTTCTTGATTATGCAATTTGTAATATATGCAGTGCTATAATCATGAACCAGTACACCTCCACCATCTTCTGACCAAAATAAAGTGCCAAATCCATTTTGGATTGTAAAGCCTTGAATATGAGCATCCGTTTCACCATTATGAATTCTTATACAGCTCTCAAGACGTTGACCATCAATTATTGTTGTAAAAACATACTGCTCGTTTCCCGTAGTTAATTCAAGACTTGCTAAAACAATATTTCTCCCATTGAAATCCAGGTTTTCGTAGTATGTGCCAGGATAAACGAGAACAGTATCTGCATTGGAAGATGCATCGATGCCTTGCTGGATAATGGTGAAGTTACCTGTGCCGTCTTGTTTGATATGCCAGGTGACGGAAGTTAGCAACGAATTAGCACAAATTAGAACGAATAAGAATAATAGTTTAGTTTTCATAATTTCCTCGAACTCACCCCAACCCCTCTCGTCAATCAACGAGAGGGGCATTTAGGATGATTATATTTTATAAACAATATCCTTGCGAAGGTCAATAATTATAGAAAGTCTCACAACCTTCGCAAGGTTTACTTGATGATGTACCGCAACGTTGCACGTTGCGGTTATCATCGACGTGCAACGTCGATGTACATCATTTCAACATCAACATTTTCTTCATTATTGTTTCATCTCTCGTTGATAATTTATAGAAGTATATTCCTGATGATACACTCTTTTCGTTATTATCTTTACCATTCCATACGGCTTCATATGATCCGGCTAACTGCTCTCCTTTCACCAAGGTTTTTACTAGCTGTCCTTTGATATTAAACACTCTAAGTTCAACTAAACCGTCACTTGGAAGAGAATAGGCAATTGTTGTAGTCGGATTAAATGGATTTGGATAGTTATCTAAATTCATTTTTCCCGGAGTTGGAGTCATAGAAGAATCTTCTCTTAGATCGATAAACCAGGCATCACCACTCATTTTTGTAGAAAGCTGTTTCATTATTATATTTGGATTGGAAGAAGTTACACAATTGTAAGAAGAAATATGCTTGTTTTCACTTCTATTACCGTAATATAATTCGAGTTCAATATCACCAGGAGGAACAGATGTTGTATAGGCATTGATCTGTGTGAGAGTGCTTCCTACAACTACGGCACCAATACATTCTCCGTTCACAAATGCACCAATTTCCTGCGGCATGTTACCACTATCCAGTTCGATATAGAGTGGTATATAATCTGCCTGTTCTTCATAGGTGAAATATTCCGGTTTAGCAAATACTGTCTTATCTACAGTTATACCACTTTCCCACTGGAAGTTATTAATCGTTGTAAGACATTTTACAATCACCATATCGCCATAAGAAAGAGTTGGTTCTACTTCATTAACCATTCGGTAATACCACTCACCTTCCCATCTATATGCAGTCCAAAATTGATGTTGTATGAAATGGATATTTGAACCACTCCAATAATCTTCAAATGCTTCGCTTACATGCTGTGTATCTTCTAACCAATAACCGATCCAATTCTGTACGTTATTCCCATTCAGTACAATAGATGTATTATCATCTACCTTAAAACCTGGAACTTCCAGATCATAATCATCATTCATGAGGAATTTGAATCCTTCGGTGCGGGAAAATTGTTCATAGTCATAAAGCCAATAAGAACCATTCCATTCAATAGTATAATCTTGTGCTTCAACTATATCAAGGATTGCAGGATCTAGGATGTCTGCCAGTACATTCTCGGCAATATCAGCATCATCAAAAACCGTATCCAAAGCTGGGAAGCTGAGCCATTTCCAGCCGTTGTTGTCTTCTTCTGGTGAAGGAAGTTCGACGATATCATATTTATGTGTTACTGCAGGAATTGCCCCAATATCTGATGGCGTACCGTCATCATCGCTAACTGTTGGATCTCCTGCATCGATGCATTTAGATTTAATTGTAGAATTCCAGAGAGGTTGATAGGTTTGAGGATCAAGTTGAGGATTAGTATCTATCAAACAACCTGTACCAACAACAACACCATTTCCAAGATTACCACTCTGATAAGTGCTACAATAGTTAAGTGTTACATCACCTGAGGAAATATTATCACAATCGTTATTAAGAAAAATACAATTTGATAATAATAACTCACCATAAACATCATCATCAATGATTTGTGTAATGTCTTGATTTTCAATAAAGGAATTATTTTTTATTAGAACATTACTAGTGTTGTAAATAATATTGCACGGTTGATCTGGAGCATAATTATAATCAAAAATGTTGTCATTTATTTCACCAGAGCTATTATAAACACCTATAATTGTGGCTTCATAAAACTGACAATTCGTATCCAATTCACCACAAGTATTATAAGTAAATCTATTCCCATTTATTGAATTATTTCCCCCAGAGCTTAGAAATAAAGCAGAAGCACCATGGTTTGTACGATTAAAATAGAAAAAATTATTTTCAATTATTGTATTATTGCAACCACCAAAAAAAGCACCAGCACCTACACCTGTATACGTATTTATTCCAACATTTGCAAAAGTGCTTCCAGTTCTATTATTAGACACTACATTATTTGAAAATAACACATTGTCACTAGAAATTACATAAATAGCTCCTCCATTAAAGGCAATATTGTTATTAAATGTACAATTCTTTACTTGTGCACCATTTGCATATAATATTTCAACAGCACCTCCATTTTCTGGTCCAGGCCAATAATTATTGCATGGGTATTCTCCTGCCGAACAGTTATTAAAGACAATGCCGTCTAAAATGGGATTACCATTTTCAATTAAGATTGCACCACCACCCCTAAAAAAGAATCCACCATCTGAATGTGCATTATTTATTGTTATATCTTGAATGATGTCTCCTTCTGTTCCATTTTCAATATAAAAGGCTCTACTCTGATCATTACAATCTATAACTGGGTCATTAACTCCATAAATGCGAATAGTCTTACTCGAACCGTTCCAAGAGATATTTGTATTGTTTACACCTGTATAATCATTAGAAGTCCCCACAACTAAAATGGTAGCACTTGTTTGTACTGCATTAACAGCACTCATGATATCTGTATAATCACCAGGACCATTTTGATTTACAACATAAGTTTCATCATAAGCGGATAAACCACTGATTGTTAAGATGATTACTATCATTATAATATATTTTTTCATTTCTTTCTCCATATGTTTATTTTTAATTCTTATTTCAATTTAATTTGTCAATTTCTTTTATTTCTCTATCTTTTCTCGTTCCTCCCGAAATTATTCGGTATCTTGGGAACACAGTGACATTGCTTATCGGTCAATTCAGAGAATTGACCCTTAGATTATGATAACTTTAACATTACTTATTGGTCAATTCGGGGAATTGACCCTACTTTTTCATCCTCTCCGATAACTCAGAGAGGACATGTCTGAATGAACTTATTTTTCCCAATGTAGAATAAATTATTAGCCTTACAAAAACTACTTCCTAAAACTGCTGAGTTGTTTTTTTTCTGTAAAGATTAATATTATTATGTAATTAATTTCAATATTAACAGTTTTCATTTTTTCAATTAACAACATTCATTCCTTTTTGGATGTATTTGTCCCTTTAAATATATATGTCGGAAATCCTCAAATTGTGAAGTAACCACTCAAAAAATAATTTTGCATTGTTAATTAGAACTTTTTAAGTATGCTCTAACAAATATATTTGTAAACAGTTAGGATGCAGAAAGAAATTCCAAAAATAATAATAAAATTTTGTATTTTTTTAATTATACGGAAAATTATTAACTGTGGAGTTAAAAACAGAGTCGGGTTAGATTAAAAAATTTATCCGCGATTTTTCGTGTATGCCAAAGGCGTATAAATATTTCGTGGGTATTTACTCTTTCCCTTTCTTTCCTGCTGCTTTTACGAATTCAAAGAAGATCGGGTGTGGATCATCGGGACGTGATTTGAATTCAGGATGATATTGAACTGCGATAAAGAAAGGATGTTTCGGGATTTCTATAACTTCTACAAGCAAATCATCAGGGGAAGTTCCAACTATTTTCATTCCATTTTCCTCAATGATGTCTCTGTATTTATTATTAAATTCATATCTGTGACGGTGCCTTTCAGAAATATCTGTCTTTTTATATATTTTCTTTACTAAAGAATCATTTTTGAGTACACAAGGTTGAGCACCTAATCTCATTGTACCGCCCATTTTCTCTAAGTATTTTTGGTCTTCCATAAGATGAATAACCGGATCCTTACAATCTTCCATAAACTCACTGCTGTGAGCACCAGTTAATCCACATACATTCCGAGTGAATTCAACTACAGC
>JAUVKM010000008.1 GCA_030596265.1 Candidatus Cloacimonadota bacterium | reverse complement strand
TAAACCTAACGATCGATTCTTTCCGCGTTCACCGGCAATAATTGGCAGGAAAGTGCAGAATTGCCATCCACCGGAAAGTGTGCATATTGTAGAAAAAATTATTGCAGAATTTAAAGCAGGTACAAAGAAAGAAGCAAAATTCTGGATTCAAATGAAAGGAAAATTTATTCTTATAAAATACTTTGCAATGCATGATACGCATGGAAAATATCGTGGGATTCTGGAAGTTAGCCAGGATATTACTGAGATAAAGAAAATAGAAGGTGAAATGCGCCTATTAGATTGGGAATAAAATATAATTTAGCAACGAACAAAAGCGAACAAAAGAAAATTTGAATCGTAAGATTCCGCCCAGACAAACCAACCAAAGTTTGAATCGGAACGATTCAGACGAAACAAACCACGTAACCTACCGCAGGTGCTTTTGTTAGGTGATGTTCTCATTCACAAAACTCTTTTAACTCAGAAAAACACCAATGTGGTTTATTCTTTGAAATGATAGGTTTTAATAAATCAATCTTTTTTACAAAGACAATATCATTTATTCTATCTTCACTTTCAATTTCAAGTCTTTCTTCCATTAACGGAAAATCTCCAAAAATCGCATCACATTTAATGCATCCGAATGACATATAAGATTTTTTTATTGTATGACTATATCGTTTTTTTATTTCTCCGAGTTTAAGATTTTTACCATCCTCAGAATTAATAATTTCGTTTACCATTTTAAGAATTACAGGATTAAATAAAAATTTTGTGTCATCCCATAAAGTTTCCATTACTTCAATATCACATCCACATTTGCTTTTAACTTCATCGGAAATAAAGTAAACGTGTTGTTTTTCTCCACATTTCCAGCAACTTGTTTCCCAAAATGAGATTGTAATTTTTTGCTTTTTCATCGATTGAAGATTATTGCAAAATTTAAAATTTCCGTTTAGAAGTTTAATGATAAATATTTTTAGTGGAAAATCAATTTTGTTGACGTTAACATTTAAATTTTTGTTATCTTCTTCTTCAATTTTGAAAATCGGAATATCTTTTGTTGCTATTATTTGTTTATCCCAATCTCTAACTTCTTTTGGTGGTGTTTTGAAAAACCAACAACCTCTAATATTGTCATTTTTATATTTTGTTTGTCTTTCTTTAGTTTCATCATAAGATTGTTTAGACCATTGAACTTGAAAAGCAATTTTTTTTGAGCCTTTAACTGCAAAAACATCGGCAGTCCAATTATCTGAAATATATTCAGATTTTGCTTCCCAACCAGATTCTTTGCACGCTAACATTATTTCTGATTTAGCCAATAAATGTTGCTGTTTTTCGGGTTTCCAGTTTTGAGGTGATTCTCCTTTTTTATGAACAAAATGTTGAAGACCAAGTTTACTCGTTCTTAAATATCCTTTTTTGTTTGTTTGAGAAATTGTAACATCCAAAGAGTTTTTTTTGATTTCTTCTCTTAATTCATTCCATTCTTTAATTGATAGAAACGGACTATTAATTTCTTTTTCATCAATTATTGCTCTTAATGGCATCTGCTGAAACTCCTTTTAATATCACCTAATGTCTGGCAGCTGCCACGCTCTTCTTGCTGTTCTTCTTGCTTGACTGTGGAGCTGTGTGTTATACACCATAATCTTTAAACTTCTATTTCAATAAAAGCATTCGTTTTACTAATTCTTGATCGTTCGCTTTGATTTTATAAAGATAGATTCCAGAACTTACAGATTTATTATTAGAATCTAAACCAGACCAGATTGCAGTATATTTTCCGCTTTGCATTTGTTCATTGATCAATGTTTTAACTTTTTGTCCCTTGATGTTGTAAATGGATAATTCTACATTACTATCACTTTGTATTGAAAAAGAAATTGTTGTTTCTGGATTAAAAGGATTAGGGAAGTTTGATAATTCAACTTTTGTATTATCTATTTCATTATTAGAAGAACTGACACCTTGCCATTCATAAGCACCCATATCTATAGTTTCACCATAAATTCTGGGATTACCTGCAAGATCAAATTCAGGTAGTTCGATACCTGGTGGAAAAATAGTTGTTCCTGCATCAATACAAGGAGATGTAGAAAGATAATTAAAGGGAAATTCAGAGCCTTCACCTTGAAATTCTGGATTTCCACTTAAATTACCCTCTAACCAATTTATTGTAGGATCACCGACTGTATATATATCATCAATACCATTTGTTAATAAACAATGGTCAACCGTTAGTTCAACTTCATCACCATTTAGATAAACTGGTAAACCTTCATTATTATGTATAACTGAATTTACCAAAGTAAGTTTACTATCATTATCTACTCTTATAATACCACTATTGCCACCATATATTGCATTATCCGCAAAAGTGCCATTGATTACATAGGCTTCAGCACCAGCAGCAACACTGAAACATAAAGGAGGAAAAAACAAATCACCAATACCTGCATTGTTATTTAATAGTAAGTTTTTTAATATTACAGGATTATCATTTGAGAAAAAAGCATTATGCCGAATAATAGGCAATGCCCAGCCGTAACAATGTTCCGAACCACTTAAATATTGATTGTTTCTAATAATTAGATTTTCAGCTTCTAAATTCGTTGTCCAAAAGCTAGCAGTTCTTCCACAAATATTATCTTCAATCGTTAAATTTTTCATTATGATACGATCACCATCAATAAATGATATTGCATTGGGCGCATCATCAGAGGTTCTGGGTGTTACATTTTTAATTGTGATATTTTCCAATGTGACTGTGAACCTACGCCATTCTTCGTCAATTTCAGTATAACAAAAGCGAAGTGGAGCACGATGATGAGATTTTAATTGCGAATTTTGGAAAGTGAAATTATTAATTACTACATCTCTTTCTCCATCCCAGCCAGCCATAATAGGAAAGTATTCATCACCATCGATAATAGTGTTTTTTTTACTTTCTCCAATAATGGAAACATAACTTTTCAAGTTAATTGGCAGATTTTCACCAGTAGAATTTGTCGAATAGAGACCATCAGCAACATAAATTGAACGCTGATTTAGACTATCAGCTTTTATCAACAGATTAGCAAAAGCAATTGTTTTTAATGGATCATCAGGAAACAAACCACTATTCTCATCACTACCGTTTGGATTTACATACAGATCATTTTGTATTTGTTCAATTACTGCTTGCTGACAAGAAAAAGTATAAGTAGCTTCACTTCTACTAATAAATTCTATGGTCGGACTACTTATTGTAAATTTATTAAGAATAATAGATGTATTTGTACCTAAATGAATATCATTTCCTCTACCGGCCATATTTAAAAAAATATTATTGAGATTTTCATCGTCAAATGTAATGAGAGCATTTACACTAATAGCAACCCCACCACCGTTAAGAATAGAGTGATTTCTTGTAACATTGTTATTTGATAAATTTATGGACGAATAATAAAAATAACCACCTCCTCCTATATCAGCTTCATTATTGATTACATTGCAAGATACAATACTTATCTCAGAATCCCTAATGAATACACCACCACCTTGTAAATGATTGTAGAATATTGTCCCACTGCCATTTTGGATAGTAAAACCTTGCAAAAGACCATCAGTGAAGTTCTCTGCATAAATACAACTTCCGTTTTGATTACCATCAATTATTGTATTTTCTATATAAATGGAGTCACCTGTGATCATTTCCATACTGGCTAAAACAATAGATTTGTTTTCAATTATTACATTCTCAATGTAAGTTCCCGGATACACCAATACTGTATCTCCATCTACAGAGACATCAATTCCTGATTGTATCTCTTGAAAGGGTGTTGAACCGTTTATATCTACTTCGATAATTAGAGAAAATAAACCTGTAAATAAACAAATAAGAAACACTGTAATTCTTGCTTTCATTTTACCTACTTTGTTAAAAAACCAAATTAGGAGCTGTAACCTGATTATTCTCAGGTTACAGCTCCGTTTGGGTTTATTTGAGCATTATCATTCGCTTAGCAACTACGGAATTCTTGGTTGTTAACTTATAGAAGTATATTCCAGAAGATACTAATTTGTCATTCTCATCTTTTCCGTTCCAAACAACAGAATGTTTACCTGCTGTAAATTCAGCACTAACAAGTTGTTTAACACATTGTCCTTTCGTGTTGTAAATATTTAATTCTGTTTTACCCGATTCAGGTATTGAGAAAGAGATTGTTGTTGTAGGATTGAAAGGATTTGGATAATTATCAAGTTTTAATGCATAATTTTGAGGTTCTTCAATATCAAGTAACTCACCCATCATTACAATTGCATATTCTATATCAGGAGAGATGAAACCTTTCTGCATTTCACCGCTAGTTAAATCCATAATTTGATAATTGCTAACTTGTTGTAACGATCTTGATCCGTTATAAACTTCAAATGTAATTTCACCTCCGTTTGGATCGACAAAGGCTTGCAATTGTAATGGCAATTCAATTACACCAATTGCACCAATACATTCACCATCTTGAAAAGCTCCGATTTCAAGAATTTCTTCTCTGCTACCATTATCAATAATGTCAATTGATAGATAGTCAGCCTTTTCTTCAAAAGTAAATGTTTCTGCTTTTGTTGAATGAGGGATATCATCGGGTAAGTAGTGACGATAATCCCACTTAAAGGAAGTTACGTCTTGGAAAAAAGAGACCATATATCCTTTTCCAAATTCAAGATATTTCCCTTTTGCTGACCAGCAAGGTATTTCAGGTTCAGGTCGTCCTCTTTCTTGACGACTGTAACTCCAATCCTCTGCTTTAACTGAACGTACATTTGACCATTCATCACCAAAAGCATCATCAATTCGCTGTGAAGGCATCAAGTCATATCCAACCCAGTAATATTGATAACCTTGAATATTTTCTAAGATTGGTTCACTGGATTCTCGCATTTCTCCAATTGTATTGAAGCAATTACTATAATGGACGGGATTTGTATATGTTGTCATATTAAGCTTATACAACGATTTATCGTCAAATTGGAAATATGAGGGAATCCAGTCTTCACCGGTAAAGATAGGATTATCAATAATAGAACCTTCAACCTCCGTTATTTCTCCGTGTGTTTCTAAGTAATCAAGTATATCAGCACCATTATTGGTTGTAGTTGGAAAAATTGGATAACTTTCCCAATTCCATCCTGCATAAAGTGTACGATTGTGCTGTATTTCATCATTTTGATTGCTGCAATTTCTGATTGATACTTTTTGTTTGGTTGGAGATAAATACAATAACTCATCATTAACCATTGCTGTAGTTTGCACACCAGGCTCATCTGGAAATAAACTCATAACAGCCCAAAATGGATGACCAGTTATTGGAGTTCTCCAAGAGTAGTATAGATTATGATCAGTAAATGTGTCAGTGCTGTTTTTATAACAATAAAGGTCGATACCATCTGTTAAAATGAATGTTCTATCTTTACCGTTTAATGGTCCCATACCTTTAATGGCATCAATAAGACCATCAAAAATGTTATAATCATTAAGATGGATGTTTAACATTAACCACGAAAACAAATATTCGGAATCAATATGATGTGGATATGGTTCATAGTAAGTTATTGGATGATCATCTAGCCAGGTTGGGCATAAAGTAGTTATCAGTCCCTTAATATACAATGAATCTACACTACCATTGTGCATAAATGAGTAATCTGCATTTGTTGTATAGAAGATAAAAGGATGTGGATTGTCTATTCCCACAACATTTGTTGAGCGTCTTACATGACCTAAAATTACCTGAGCATTTGCATCTTCAACTATTATCTGCTCGTCATCAAAAGAATTTTCATTACCAGGAGGATCGTATGCTTCTTCATCATCTCTGTAAATGTAATCAATTAACATATCACCTTTTAAGTAATATGCAAGACTCCACCCATCATCATTGTAATAAGGATGGTTATTACCAGAACCACCTTGATCTTGTAATTCCTCAAGGTAATTGTGAACATAGTATTCTACATCTGTTAAATCATATCCCATATGAGCACTCATAGCCATCATTCGGCAATCTGCAAATAAAACAACAGAACCTAAAATCATCACGAGTAACATTGCTACTATCAGTATCGACTTAATGTTTTTAGAAAACATAAAAAACTCCTTTTCATTTGATTCTCATTAGAAATTGCTTATGATTTTTACAAGTTATTTTTTCTAATGAGAGGAATTAGCATTTTAATATCAGAATAAATCTGACAAATTAGTTTTGATTTTTTTTGAATAACTGGTTTCATTACAATTAATTTTTCATATTTTGGGTTACAGTACGTTGCATTAGAATAAATTCATTTTATGGATCTTTCATTTCTTTTCCTCCTTCCAAATTTTTATGGTGCATAATGTTTCGCGTGTGCGGTGTTCTCCCATATTTTCTTTCACTCGGAGCACTGACACGTTTGTTACAAGCAATTTTTTTTAAGAAAGAAAGGAAAACTTCTAACTTTATTTCAACAATACACATTTACTCACAGACTTTTCTTTTCCATTCACTATAAGTTTTATAAAATAATTTCCACTGGCTACTGATCTTTTATTATCGTCAGTTCCTCGCCAGATAATCTCAAAATTACCTTTGCAGGAATAAGCATCCATCAAGGTTTTTACTTTTTGTCCTTTAATATTATAAATTGCCAGTTCAATTTTACCTGATTCTGCCAGATCAAGTTTAATAGTTGTGGAAGGATTAAACGGATTAGGATAATTGAATATTTCCGTTTGAGTGATTGGTACAGTTTCATCTTCCTCAACTTCTACACCTTGCCACTCATAAGCACCCATATCTATTGTTTCACCATAAATTCTTGGATTTCCTGCAAGATCAAATTCTGGTAAAACAATACTTGTTGGAAAATCTAATGTACCTGCTTCTATGCAGGGAGAAGTGTTTTGCAGATAGTAAGGATAATCACCTGTTCCTGTCCAAAGTGGATCTTCGTCCAGGTTTCCTTCATGCCAGTTAATCGCTCCTGTACTGTAATAAAAAACATTACTATCTCCACTTTCTATAAGAGAATGTGAAATATTAACTTCTTCTTCGTTCCAGATGATAAAAGAATATCCATCATTATTATATAGAATACTATTATACAAATTTAATTCAGCACCTAATACAGAAATTACGCAACCTGTATCATAAGTCAGCGAATTATCTCCTAAAGTACAATTTACGATATCAGCATTCAGATTATCACCTATATATAAACCAACCGCACCACCCAGACCGGTTTGCGGATTATAGAAATTATTATCATTTCCTCTGATTTCACAATTAATTAACTTTGCATTAAAATCTCCAGAGATATTAGAATGACCATATAAAATCAATCCACCGCCACTCCCATTGTCCTGACCCTGTCCGGGATCATTATTCTTGATAATTCCATTTATAATTTCTACATCTAAAACAGGATTCTGATTTTGATGATTTGCAGTTAATGATATTGCGTGACCACCTGAGTTGTTTTTTGCTATAATGTTATTAAAACTATAAAAGCCATCACTTGACCGAATCGCACTTCCTGTCTCACCAAAGCAGTTTTCAATAATTACATTGTTCATAACTAAATTTGCTTGTTGATAAAGATCAATTGCGCCTACTGTAGTCAATGGTAGTCCATGTCCGTTAGTTAGTTTAAGATTATTTAACAATAAAGAAATAAACATATCCTCCAGTGAAAATATTCTAAAAATAGGGGATTGTCCTTCTGCATC
Source organism: Candidatus Cloacimonadota bacterium (assembly GCA_030596265.1). The sequence goes on along the minus strand of JAUVKM010000008.1, from coordinate 12,052 downwards.
AAGAATTGTTTCTTCAGATGAAAAACCTTGATAAGTGACTCCATGTTTCACATTGAGAGGATATCTTTGGTCATTCAAGGAAGGAGAGAAAATTCCTGGAGCAAGGTGAATTGTATTCGGATTTTCATCGTTTCGTTTAATAAGCGTTTGTGCCCAACTAATAGTCTTTAACGGCTCCTCAGGTGTTAGACCACTATTATTATTATTTCCATCAGGAGATACAAATAAATCTTGGTCAATTTGCTCAATTTTTGCATTTAAACCATAAAAAGTATATTTAAATGTTGGAATAATGAAAAAATAATCAGGTTCCGAGACTGTAAGCGTATCAACATTTATAACTAAAGGTGGTACAATTTCAGTAATACCTATATCAGATCCTGTGCTTGAATAGTTAAAATAAATATTGTTTAAATTGGTTTCGCTAAATTGGATATTAGTATCGTAACCATAAATGCTAATACCACCTCCAAATCTAACTCCCCAATTATTTGAAATCGTATTATTTTCGAGTATAGTATTTCCATGGTTAATATGTAGTCCACCACCAGAATAGGCTTTATTATACTTTATTTTACAATGACTGATTAAGCTATATGATGTATCTCTTAGATAAATACCTCCACCATATTGACCTTGCGAGAGACCAACATATGCTAAACCATTCTGAATTGTAAATCCAATCAAAGAAACATCATCACAATCATCAATTGTCACACACCTGAATTCCTGATTCCCATCTATAATAGTTTGGTTGATAAGTGAGTCTTCTGGAGTAATGATATATAAAGAGGCTATCGTTAGCGATTTCTCAAGGTAATCAATGTTCTCATAATATGTGGCGGGATAGACAAGGATAGTATCAGAATTAGTTGCAGCGATTATCCCTTCTTGGATAGTGGTGAAGTTGCCGGTGCCGTCTTGTTTGATGTACCATGTAGTGGAGTGTAACCACGAATTCACACAAATTAGCACGAATAATATAAATAGTTTTATTTTCATAATTTCCTCAGACTAATTTAGCTTTAGCAACGAACAATTATTGTTGGCTTTGCGGAGCAAAACGACAACTTCTTCTAACAAGAACGAACAAAAGAATAAATTTATTGAATTTCAAGAAACCCCCTGTATCCCCCTTCCAAAGGGGGACTTGATCTTATAATTTCCTCGAACTCACCCCAAACCCCTCTCTTAAGCCAAGAGAGGGGCTAAGAGCGAATAATTTAGATTACTTCAAAAGCAGCATTTTCCTGCTGATCTCTTTTTTACCGGTTTTAAGTTTATAGAAATAGATACCTGTACTAACTGATTTCCCGTTTGTATCTTTTCCTTCCCAGGTCACAGAATGTTTTCCCTCTTCTGCAATACCTTTGTAAAGGGTCTTAACCTTCTGTCCTTTGATATTGAAGATTTCCAAAGTTACAAACTGGGATGTTTGAACTAATGAAAACTCTATTGTTGTAGTTGGGTTAAACGGATTAGGATAATTCCCATGAAGCTGTGGAGTTAAAAGAGTATTATCTTCCGGTTCATCTTCATCTCCAAATCTTAATATTGAATATTCCTGCCGACCGGAGAAAATTGATCTGGATTCAAATTTTCCTGTTTCCCAATCTAATACTTGGTAATCTTTAACTGAAGTTGAGAATCCTCTTCCGGCTACAAACTCGAAGGTGAAAGGAATAGGATCACGATTAGCATTATCGGAATAAACAAGAATTTGAGCACAAGTATCTTCAACAACAACTGCGCCCACACATATATCATCTTCAAAAACTCCGATCTCTGTTACATTAGGAGGGATATTATAAACGTCTATAGCTTCATAATCAGCTTTTTCTGTATAAGTAAAACTTTCTGGTTCGGCTTTTTTCTCAGTTTCTACGGTTATACTGGTATCAGTCCAATGAAAACCCTCTACCGTCTCATTGAATAAAACCAGATATGTTTTCCCATACTCCAAAGTTAAACCTTCTGCTGATATTGCAACCGGATATGTAGGATCACCACCTCTTGGGTTAATAGCCGGAGAATAGAACCAGTCTTCTGATTTTACTTTTTTCACATATTGCCAAAAACCATCAGGTCCCTCACCAAAAGATTCGATCATATTCTGGGTTCGTGGTATCCAGAAACCTAACCAATGGTATTCGCCGGAATTCAATGCTCCATCTATTGTGTGATTAGCTGGTAATCTATCGCCATCTACTGTCAATGTAGTTGTGTTAGTCCCTCCAACAAATATCTTGTATCCTTCTTGCCGGAAAAGCATATTGCCAAATCCGGTGATATCAACAAAACTTTCCTCAATGTATTGAATATCCATTAAGAATTCTCTTTTTCCTTCAATTTTGTTGAATCCATTTATTGAAAGTTCACCGGTAAATGGGACTTGTAAAAATCCATTATAACCATTTTCATTATAAGCCTGTTCATACATTTCATCTTCTAATGGTTCATATGAACCTGTATAGAGAAATTGTTGAGTTAAGACAGGAAAAGATGGCCATTGCCAACCTGGTGAGAAGTGTTTTGTGTCGAATTCATGAAGATAAGGGTAACAACCCATATCTTTTCGTGATCCATCAATATCTCTGTCATCCTCATCAATTTCCCAATCATTACCATCACCGTCTGTATCTGGATCGGCAGCATCAATTAACAATACACTATCTTCGGATAGGTGATAATCTAGAGTTAAATCTGGGTTAATATCAATATTACCAACACCATTAATAATAGATGGATCATTAGGAACACCACCTTCAATACAAGAGTATTCAATAGTTATTGGAGTGTCTAACTCACCTTCAAAATAGAAGGAATTGTTAACATCCCAAACAATGTTATTTTTGAATTCCGTTATACCATTAGCTCCACTTATATTTGTATGCTCAAAATAAAATGCAGTTCCGCAAGATAAAATAGTATTATTCCTAAAGAAACCTTGAGTAGATGCATTAGTAGATACCCTATCTTCAAACCAAAATCCTGTTGTACCTCCAACGATAAGGTTTTCAGTGAAATATGCTGTTTTAGGGATATCTGTCCAAAGTTGTATAACAGTACCTGTTGCACCTTCTCCATAAATAATGTTATTATTATTCATTATTAAATCAGTTTTTGTTGTTCGTAAAACACTACTAGATCCAGAAATATTGAAATTATTTTTATTTATAGTAGTTAGGTCTGTAAACCGAACATCAATTAACTGACTTATGTGAATAGAGAATTCATTATTGAGAATTTCAATATTATTATACCAGCAATCTATGGGATCATTAACTCCAATTGTGCTTTGCTTAGAAAAATAATTATTCTCAATTATTAGATCTGTATATAAATATTCAGAACCATGCCAAAAAATGTATTTCAATAACAAATCATCAAATGTATTGGATGATATCTCCGCATTATTCATAATTCCATTCATATATACACCACAATAATTGTTAGTAAACTTATTATGTTGAATTTCTATTATATCTGAACCATGAGCATATACTCCTGAGTCATATATCCCTGTATGTGGGTAAGGACTACTTGTATAACTAGTTCCACTATTTTTTATTGTGAAACCTTGAATTATGACAATATCTACATTATATATTTCTATTACATGTCCATTATAATCACCATTAATAATGAAATCTTCCGGATTCCAATTACCTGATTCCCAATTTGCATTTCTAAGAGTTAGACTTTTATTCTCAATTTCTAAATTCTCAACATATTCTCCTTCATGTACTGTTATTACGTCACCATCATTAGAATTAGTAATTGCAACATGAATATATTGATAAGGATTTAATTCTGTTCCAAGCCACGGTCCTTGTATGTTGTTACCATCAACAAAAATCTCAGTTCCAAATAAACTTAGTGTAAGACTTACAAACAACATGATACAAAATATAAATTTTTTCATCTTTCCTCCAAGATAAATTTACTTTGTTCTTATTATACAAAGGGTAAAATACTACAAGATATTTTTCAAATGGATAAGATTAACAGTTTATTGTCAGAAAAAAACTGACAAGTTTGATTATTGATATTTCAATATTTATTATTTGAATTACGGGTTACATTGTCTTACAATTTACTTGAAGTTATATTATGGTTCTTTCATTTATTTCTCTCCTCTCTTTTAGTTGCTTGTAATGTTTTGCGTGTGCGGCGGAATCAGAATGATTCAGCCCGGACACACAGCTAAACCCTGAACCGTAAGGTTCAGGCAAAAAGCACCGACCAGCCCTACAGCCGACACGCTTGTTAGGCACAAAATAATCATACTTATTTTTTCTTAAGAACTTTGAGAACATCAAAAGCAAAATTTCCATTAATTGCTGCAGTAACATGTGCAGCCTGTTCTCTTTCAAAACCAATTGGTGTAATTGGAATAATTTCACTACTATCTACTTGGATTTTATAAATTTGATTTATTGGATCGTCTTTATCCTTTACAGAATGAAACCATAGCCATTCTCCAGTAGGATCAATAAATGGACCATGAGAGCCAACTCCTCCTTTATCAAATTCAAGCGGGTACCATTCCAAACCATCAGAAGACATTTTGCAAAGTGTTCCTCTTTTATCAATTTCCTTCCAATAATAAATCCATTTGCTGTCTGCCGAATACCAAGGTCGATTTGCACCTTCACTATTAGGAATTAGTTGAGGTTCTTCGTTTCCATTTATTGAAATTGTATATAAATCCCGTTTTTTAATTGTACCACTTTTGTACGTAGACATAAAAAGTATGTGTTTACCGTCAGGGCTGAAGGTAGGTCTCATATCGACAGCATCCCAGGTAGTTAATTGGCGCAAATTACTTCCATCAGAATTCATAACATACAGATTTAGTATATTGGGATTACCTCCTAAATACATCATAGCCATTTTTAGAAGATTCGAGCTAATTTTTTTCATATTTTCTCGTTTTTGCTCTATTCCTTTGTCAGCAACAAAGGCAATCATCGAACCATCCCAACTAAAACAAGGTTCAACTGCAACATAATTGCTATCAGTTAATGCATTTACAGATCGACCAATTGTTTTGTATTTCCAAATTCTGGAATACCCGGATATTGCACCATGAAATATTACTTCATCACCATTAGGATTAATATTTGGTGTTACAAATAAACCTTCATTTTCTCCAGGTGATATTTTCTCTACTTTATCGTTAATTTTAATATAGACCTCAGAAATTATTCGACTATTTAAAGCTTCTGCTAATCGAAATACAACACAACCTTCCAATGAAAAACCAATTATCAGAATGAATAAAATTATTTTTCTAAGATTGTGGATTCGATGGTTAACTGTAATTTTTTTCATAAAATACACCTTTTATACTTTATTTTTTTTATATAAATGATTACATAATTGCTATTTAATTTTTATAGCCGTAGCTTGAATTGTCACTTGTGCTGTACCAATAGGTATTAAATATATAGTTCCACCAGGTATAGCTTCGAAATCTACTATCTGCATATCCATCACAGCGTTACCACCAATCTCAATCACCTTTTGTATCAACTCATTCGCAATATCTTCGGTAAATACTTCGCTCAATGCTTTATTAGTCGGTTTGATTAAACCAAAGAAGTCGAAGTATGACTTACTCCGCTGAACAACTACCACACCCTTAACATCATAGTCATTTTTGGAGATAACTTCATTTCCAGTTATAAAACGAACATCTGTACTTTCCGTTGGAGTTGTACCTGCAAAGTTAGCAGCACATGCAGTAAACATAAAAGCAATTACAAAAACTATAAATCCGATTTTACATATTTTTTTCATTTGTTTTCCTCTTTTTTTTATCATTTTCAATAAACTTAACACACATAAATTTTGTGCCTAATGTTTTGCGCACGCCACGTTCTTTCAACTTTTCTTCTCGCTCAATGTGGGTGCGCCTGTTAGCAGCATCTTCTTCATTTTAATAGCAGACACTTGTTTGTTACTTCGATTTTTCCGTTAACATCCAATTTGTAATAATAAATTCCTGAGCTTACATATTTACCTGATTCATCATCACCATTCCAAACAATTGAATGATTTCCTTTTGTAAATTCATTATGAGTTAAAGTTTTGATTTTCTGCCCTTTGATATTATAAATTGCAAGTTTTATTATTGAATCAATTTGAATTGAAAACTCAATTGTGGTAGTTGGATTAAATGGGTTTGGGTGATTAGATAAATCAATGTTCATGCTTGATATTAAATTGTCATCAACAGAAACTTGAATTTCACCATCAATTGAGTAAACATTATATGAATTGCTATCCTCAATAAAAAATAGCAATTCTCCATTTGAACATCGCAGAATTTGAAAAGGATTTATTGATGATTGACCACTTAATTTTATTTCACCAGTCACCAAATTTCTAACTTCATAATTATATCCTCGAAAATATAAGACAAAATTATCACCTTCATTTGTTGAAACACAGGTTGAAGCAGTTATATTGCCAATACCCGTTTCTGTATCACTACACTCCCAAAGGATTTCAGTCAAATCATTCGAATAGTTTTTCATATCAATATAGTAACCGCTATCTGAATTATAAGATTTAATATATAAAAGATTACTATATGAATCTAAACCAGAATAATTTCGTGTTATTATTGAAAATTGTATTGGTAAATCATCATAAAATGAATCTACACTATAAATACTTTGAATTTCAGCAGGAGTTTCATTTGATATTGTTTTTAGAAAATAAGATATGTAACTATATGGCCATTCACCTCCACCATGATCATATTCAAAGCCTATTGAGATGAAAAAGTTGTTTACTTCTCTAAAGAGTATTTCGAGTCCTGATTGAGTTATGTTTTCTAATTCAGTTAATTGATTATTTTCAAAATTAAATTTTGCGATAAATGATTCATCAAAAAAAGATGGATCAATTGGATCTCCGTAACCCCAATACTCATTATAACAAATCAATACTTGTGTACTATTTTGATTTTCTATAGTTAAAATGTTATTAATTGTTGGAAAATCACAATAATCATTCCACGGCGTTTCAGTTACGTAATTATAAGTTATCAATTCTTCAAAACTATATAAATCAATAACTCTAATTAGAATAATATCTTCGTTTTCATAATTATTACCCCAACCGCTAAAATTTGAACAAGTTAATAAGTATTTTATACTATTAGCTTCAAAGATTTTCATATTCTCAAATTCTTCAAAATCTAGTTTATTTTTTGTGATTGTAAATAGAGTATCTCCTGTTGATTCATAACAAACAACCCTAAAGATTTCTTCAGAGTTGAAACCTACAAATACTTCATCGTTTCCATCATTATTGTAATCAAATAGCTGTATATTTGTGAATTCATCATCTAAATCAATTTTATCGAAAGAAAATTCAAAATTGAAATTTACTTGAGTAAATAAAAAAGAGTAAAATACAAATATCAATAAAATACTAATACCTTTTTTCATGTTTCCTCCAATTCTATAAATTGCCACTAATGTTCAAGCACGCTGCGGGATCGGAACGATCCCAACAGAAAGCGGACAAACCAAAGTTTGAATCGGAACGATTCAGACGAAAGCGGACTGCCAACCCAACCGCAGGTGCATATGTTATGCGATTGATTTTTCATTAATATTACCATTTGCTACTTGATGTCATTAAAAGAATATGTTTTTCATCATGATTTAATTCTTTTTCTCTGGGTTGATTTGGAAAAAGTTCATTATAAGTTTGTACAAGTATTTTAGCCTTTTCTGTCATTTCTTCAAGTATTTGATTACCATGAATTTGCGGAAATTGAAATAAACGGAGATATTCAACAAAATCAGGATAATTTATTATTTCATGTAAAAGTTCTTTTGCACGTTTAATGGAATCTTCATCACTCTGTTTAATATTTATGTAATGTTGATTTGCCCAATCTGCCGTATCTTTTTTGTACAAAAGAGAGATATTTTCATTATATAATTTTATGCCAAATAATTGATTTTCATGTTCTTTTATTGTGGACTCAAATAATTTAATATCCGGTTCAATATTTAAATGATCACAGTGTTTTATATTATTCAATTTACCTGATTGAATTTCATCTCTTATAAAAGCATTGAAAGTACTAAATAAATCCAAATTCTCAAGAAATTTCATAATATTAGATTCTTTATACTTTGCTACATATAAATCAATACGCCTTTGCAATGGTGGAGGGAGGTTGTCATCTTTATCTGTTAAATTAAAAGATTTCATTAAACTTTTATCAGGTCTTCCAAAAATAGGTATTGATTTTCTGAGTTTAATCATTGCTTCATTTCTACTATACCCTTCATTTTCTATAATTAACATTCTCTTTGTTATAAGTAAATTGCTTATTTGACAAAACATCCATTCTCTTAATGGATTCATACTAAAGTACCATTTAATATCATCTTTGTTAAGATGTTCTTCCGTCAATTCATTAATAAGATAAATATAATCATTGTAGTTTTTTTCAACATTATATAAGTTTGCTTTTTTTACTTCTTTAACTGTTATTTTTAGAACTTTATTTGCTAATTTATGGGCTTCTTTTAATGAAAGAGATTCTATTATTAGGCGGATTGTACTTTCTTTTAAAGCTTTCTGTTCTATCATGCTTATAAACTTCCTTATTCTCGATTTTTTTAGTTAAATGTCCATATACACTTTGTCTTTTATGAATGCTATTAAATCGGTGTCAAATTCTCTAATATATTTATAAATGAACTTTTCAACAAATGGTGCAACATGATACTGACTACCTTCAGTCGGTATTTGTCCAGTTTCGCAAGCATTTATATAGTCAATTGAACCAATAAAATATGGCTTAATCAATATCATTATTACAATTGCGGTTACTGTTATAAACTTCAGCATATCACAAAGTTGGTTAATATCAATATTATAATTTTTTACAGATCTACTTTTATTTTGAGTGTATTTTATACCATTAGTATGAACATAATTATTTAATTTCTCATTTATTTGTACCCACTTTAATTTCAATTCATGCTTTTGAATACATTCACCTATAACATTATTGGAAGCGAGATATTTTATTATTTCTGAAATATGCAAGTTATTAAGAGAATTATTAAACCACTTAACTATATTGTTTTCATGTTTATTGGATACTTTTTTTAGTACGTCATGCCGTGAATTGACTTCAATAAAATAGAGATATAAAAAGATGTCATCACGATATTTTCGTGTTAGTGTATGTGCATCACCCAATTTGTAATTTTCTACACAATGTAAGATAGTTTGTAATGTTGAAGTTGCAGAATCTAATAAATTCGTATTGATTTGAAATGGCTTATTTTTTATTAGGAAAATTACAGTATGCCCATTTTCAATAATTAAATTTGATAAATCTTCAATAAATTGAGTTAATTCAGCTATTATTTTCTTATTAGAAATAACCCCATTGTTAATATCTTGCACTAAATACCTCCACAAATTATGATCATTAGCCCAAAATTAATAAATATCGCCTAATGTTTTGCGTGTGCGGCGGGATCGGAACGATCACGACCGAACAAACCGACCAAACCTGAATCGGTACGATTCAGCCCAAACAAACCACCCAGCCTACCCGCTGACACGCTTGTTAGGCGTAGTTTCGGTATCACTTTTTAACACTATCATTCATTTGCCTTCCGAGGTCAAAAGATTCAGAGACAATTTTCTTTCCACTTTTGAATTTCTTTGATCTTTTTAGCAATTTTAAAAGATTTTTTAGTTTTGCTATTTTTAATATTCTCACAAATCTGAATAATCTGAATAAAGGTAAAACCATCAAAACATCAAACCAGTTCTCTTTAAAGAATTTCTTTTTTGAATTATGGTTGATAAAAATAATCATCAAATCAGTTACGAAAAAAGAATAAATGAAATATGAAAATAATACGGAGTAAGTTTCATTTAATAAATCTGTGAAAAGACTCATTATGAAATGGATTAACCAAATTATTGTTACAGCATCGACTGCTTTACTCCATATTTTGAGATTTCTGACTTTTGATGTCATTATTACTTCATAATTGCTTTTATTATTCGAGATTCGTTTATTAAAACATCTTTCATTAATAATTTGTAAGGGAAAGCTTGATGTCTTGATTTTTTGAAAGCTTCAAGAATGTTCAGCATTGTCGTTGCTGTTATTAATGATAAATTTAAATCAAAATCTATTTCACATTCATTTACAAAATCATCACTAAACTCAGAAGCAACAATTAATGATTTTATAACTTTGAAACCCATATCCTGAGCTCTTTTGTGATACGCTTTTACTTGTCGATAAACTGAACTGAACTTGTTAAACTCTTTATCTTTGTGCGTTTTGCACTCAATTATTATTATTTCTTTTTCATTAATCTTGAGAACAATATCTAATTTATTTTTGCTGTCATTAATCTTCTTCTTTAACTGTTCATCTACAATTAATCCGAGTTTATGAAATATTGCTTTTGTTGTTCTTTCAAAAATTAAACCAAGTTCACTCTCTTTTACATTAATCCCATTTTCTTTTAATGCATTATAATCTCGATTACTGATTAAGTTATAATTTTCAATGTAAAGACTTTCTGTATCTCGATATGATTCGAGAATGTTATTGGTAACGTTACCGATAGACTTGATTTGTTGATTTTTACAGAAAGAAACCAAAGAACTCTTTTTTAATAAATCAAGAACATCTCGTGGTTTGATATTGTAATCCAGTAATAAATCAAATTTTAGGATAAAATCACCTTGAATTTCAAATTCATATTTCACGATATCATTTGTTTCAGGAATTAATCGATGAATATCTTTAAGGAGTTTTTCATAACCTTCATTTGAAATTTCAATTTTATCGTCTTTCTCAATTGTGTTGTAGTATAAAATAAGGTTATTGATTTTATCTTTAAGAGTTACTCCTTTTGACGGTAATGAAAGTTTAAGATTCTTTTCAATTAGAGTATTAATAAATTCTTTCTTCTCTGTTAAATTAACTTGCTCTTTAAAAATTCCCTGTGTTAGAGTATTTCTAATACTTAATCCTTTTTCAATTATTGCTTTGATTTTCTCGTATCTCGAAAGATTTCTGTCAATATTATGCTTTCTGCAAATTAATGATATTTGACTATCTTTTAACTCTTTTAATACACGCCTGAAATGTTTGTTTGCTACTTCGTAGCCTTTCATTTTTCGTAAAATTCGGACAATTTCTTCTGGGATGTAAACTTCAAGATTCTTTTTTGAATAAAACAGCAAGCCCAAATCTTTAAGACTTTTTATTATATTATCATTATCCATTTTGATTAATGGCAAAACAGAGTAATAAATGCTTCTTGTTTCATCTTGAGACAAATCTAAGTTATCAGATAATGTATTTAATATTGATAATTCATCGTGCGTTATTACACATTCTCGATTTTGTAACTCATCATTTTTATAAGCTGTTTCTACGCAATTGCGATAAATTAAATAATCTCTCTTTCTGCTTTCGTCGATGTGTCCTTTTTTTTCTTCATCCAACTCATCATTAAGCTTTTTCTCTTCATTTTTGATATTTGAAATTTCTTTAGAATAAAGTTCATAAAACCAATTTCGAGACATAATACAATTACCATCACGAATAATTATATCAATTAAAATATCGAGATTAAAGTTAAAAGCGACTGCATTTTTTACTTGCTTTTTGAATTCCTCTTGAACATAATCCAGATTGAAAATTTTTACCATATTTTCATTACCTGCATTTTTAATATGCTCAATTTGAGTGTCTTCATTATCGTTTTTGCTCATAATGTTAATAAGCAATTTGATAAACGAATTTTTCTCAATTTGATTTGTTAAATCTAAAATCTTTAATAACTTCATTTTATCTCCTCATATTTTAATATATTATTACGCCTAATGTTTGGACACTGCCACGTTCTTCTCGATTTTCTTTCAATCTGAATGTGGAGTGTTTTGTTAGCAGCAGCTTTCTTTACTTCAATAGCAAGCATTTTTTAACTGATTCAGTTTTACCATTCACCTTTAGTTTATAGAA
>JAUVKM010000188.1 GCA_030596265.1 Candidatus Cloacimonadota bacterium | reverse complement strand
CGCTATATTGTTCTTTAAGTTCAGGAATATCCTTCACATAATTTTTCCAAGCTTCCATAACTTTATCTACATCTACACATTTAGGGCATAATACCAATGTATTCTCCGGTGTAGTTCCAATATAACCTCGGTCATAACAATTATTACAATTATTCTTTTTTCTGTTATGAACCGCAAACTCCTTTGCTTTGTTCAAATGTTTCTCATCAAGCTTAAACATACTCACCTCAAAAATATTTTTTCAAAAATTTTATTATAACTAAATATGTCAATAATATATAAACATGATTATATTGGAAATTGTTGTTCCTGAAAATTGTTGGGATAAATAAGTACGTATATTTTCCACTATCATGCGGAGTAGGGTCAATTCCCTGAATTGACCGAGAGAAATTGCTGTCACACTGAGTAGGAACAAAGTGACGTATCGAAGTGTTGAGTTGATATCTTGTTTACTTTCACTATCCTTCGATACTTGGCTAACGCCAAACTCAGGATGACAAAGTTTATTATTATCTCTCCAGAATAATTACATTCTCAATATGATAAGTATGAGGGAACATATCTAAGGGCTGCATTTCCTTTGGAGTAAAGCCTTTTTCCATTATCAGTTTCACATCTCTAACCTGAGTCATCGGATCACAACTGATGTAGACGATCTTCTTAATATCAGTTGGAATGCTATCAATTATTCTTTGTTCAAGTCCTTTACGTGGCGGGTCAAAAATTATTGTATCTATTTCGTTGTTTTTAAGGATTTTCGGTAATTCTGTTTCTACATAACCGGCAACAAATTCACAGTTATCAATTTTATTGAGTTTTGCATTTTCTTTGGCATTCTGCACAGCTTTTACATTATTTTCTATTCCAATTACCTTTGCTGCTTTATCTGATAGATAAAGTCCAATAGAGCCAACACCACAATAAGCATCTATCACGTTTGAATCTTCTGATATAAATTGTTTCACAAATTCATACATCTTCTCAGCTTGCTTTGTATTCACTTGGAAGAAGGATTTATAGTTAAGTTTGAATTTAGTCTTCCCTATCTGTTCGTAAATAAAGTCTCGTCCGAATAATATTTTCTCATCATCTCCAAGAATCACGTTTGTTTTTTCAGGATTAATGTTTTGGATAATTCCAACAATGTTTGGATAAGCTTCTAATAATATTCTCTCAAGTTGTCTTGAAAATGGTATTTTACGATTTCTTGTAACCAGAATGACAATGATCTCATTAGTCTTTTCTGCATAACGAATACCTATATGACGAATATTGCCTGAATGATTTCTCTCGTTATAAACCTGCATTTTAGAAGCTTCTATGTAAGATATTACCTTTTCACAAATATCATCAAAAAGGGGTGGTTGTAAATTGCATTTTTTATGCGGGACCACATTGTGCGATCTGCTCTCAAACATGCCGGTAATTGGTTTACCATCTTTTTTTGCTACAGGGAAAAAACTTTTATTCCGATATGGTTCTTTGCTTGAAGCAATAATTTTATTTATCTTTCCTATTTCAATATTCTGGAAGATTTCCTCAACTATCTCTTGTTTGTATTTTAATTGATCTTCGTAAGAAATATTAAGCCAGTCACAGCCGCCGCACTTTCCAAAAACTTCACAATCAGGCTCAATTCTTTTAGGTGAACTTTTAATAATCTCTTCAATTTTTGCGAAACTAACTTGCCGTCTTGTGCTTATTATCTGTACAACTAAAATATCTCCAGGAACAGCGTTGGAAACGAAAACAGGATTTGAATTTTCAAATCCAAGTCCCAGTCCTTTATAAACCAGTTTTTCAATTTTAAGCTCTTTTATTATTCTCATTTAATCCTTTTCTTTAATTGATAATATTTTAATTTCCAAACAACAATTATTGCTTCACGAACTATCTTTTTAGACATTTTAGATTGTCCTACTCGCCGATCAGTAAAAACAATTGAGATTTCTTTAATTCTAAATTTCTTAACCCAGGTTCGGAAGTTCATTTCAATTTGGAATGAGTATCCATCAGATAATATATCGTCCAGATCAACGCTTGCCAGTACTTCTCTTCTAAAACATTTGAATCCACCGGTCGGATCGTTGATTCTCATTCCAGTGATTATTTTAGCATATTGTGCAGCAAAAAAACTAAGTATTAATCTACGTAATGGCCAATTCACAACATTAATACCTTTTAAATATCTTGAACCAATTACAAGGTCATTATGCTCCATTTCATCTAAAATTCTGGGAATGTCATCAGGATCATGAGAAAAATCTGCATCCATTTCAAAGATATAATCATAACCATTTTCTAATGCATACTTAAAGCCAGCAACATAAGCCGAACCAAGCCCCATTTTTCCTTCGCGTTCAATCAAATGTATACGCTTGTTCTTCTTCTGTTTATCTCTCACCAGTTTGGAAGTTCCGTCAGGCGAGTTGTCATCAACAATTAATACATCAATGCTTTTCTTTTGTTTGAGTGCTGCATCAATAATAGCTGAAACGTTTTCAGCTTCATTATAGGTGGGAATTATAACTAATGTTTTCATTTTTTATCCATATTATTTTTTAGTAATTGTGCTTCTGGAACTTTTGCTTTGGATTTTGCAGGAGCTCCCTGCCAGATCTCCTCAGCTGTCACATCTTTTGTTATAAGGCTTCCGCCTGCAACTACTCCATCTTCATTTATCGTTTTTCCGGGGAGAATTGTGGAATTTACTCCAATTCTGCTGCCTTTCTTCATTGTTATTCCTTTGAAGTGGTTAAAACGTTCTTTATCACGAGCCATATAATTATCATTACTAGTTGTAACTGCTGGTGCCACGAAACAATAATCTTCGATCTCCGAATATGCTGTAATATAGCAATTAGTTTCGAATTTACATCTTTCACCAATAGTTACAAAATTCTCAATTGAAACATTTCTGCCAATAATATTCAAATCACCAATTGTAACATTTTCGCGAATTGTAGCCAAATCTGCAATCAGACAATTGCTTCCTATCTCGCATTGAACATAGATAACAACATTCGCTCCGATCTGGCACTGATCTCCAATTTTCGCAGGTTTCAAATTTGGATCCACTTTGAAAATGCTGCGTGGTGAACTGAGTGGTGTTTTACCAATGATCGTATTATCATCAATACGTACATTATCGCCTAATACACTTCCTTTGTGAATTACTACATTATGACCAATCAAACAATTTGTTCCAATTACTACATTATCCAATATCACACAATTAAAACCTATCTTGGTTTCCTTTCCAATTTGTGCTGATTCTGAAATATGCTGATTCATTTAATCCTCCGAATTATGATGAAATCACATTTATAAATGAAGTATTTACAGTAAAGTTTTTTGTTAATTAATTATGCTTTAGTTAACCATGTCATAATTGTATAAACGTATTTGATTTTTATTTGAATAAACCCCACTTAATCTCCCCTTGCAAAAGGGAGCTAAGCGGAATTGAAAATCAAATACATAGTTTAATAATTAATAAAACTCTAATAACAAAAAAAGCCTGCAGAATTCTGCAGGCTCATATATATTATTAGTCAGTTTCTAATTTACACTACACCATGATCAAGCATTGCATTTGCAACTTTCATGAATCCAGCGATATTAGCACCTTTAACGTAATCTACAACATCACCTTCAGTTCCATACCTAACACACTGTTCGTGAATATCTTTCATAATTCTATGAAGTTTTGCATCCACTTCCACACGTGTCCAATTGAAACGAAGACTATTCTGAGACATCTCAAGCCCGCTTGTAGAAACACCACCGGCATTAGCAGCTTTCCCGGGAGCATAAAGAATCTTAGCGGCTTGGAATACTTCTACAGCTTCTGGAGTACAAGGCATATTTGCACCTTCCGAAACACAAGTACAACCATTAATAATAAGAAGTTTTGCATCTTCTTCATCAAGTTCATTCTGGGTTGCACATGGCAGAGCGATGTCACATTTAACTTTCCAAGGACGTTTGCCTTCAAAGAAAGGAACATCAAATTCGTCAGCGTAATCTTTTACAACATCACGATTTGAAGCTCTCATTTCTAATAAGAAATCAATTTTATCACCTTTTATTCCATCTTTATCGTAAATATATCCATCAGGACCAGAAAGCGTGACAACTTTTCCACCTAATTCATCCACTTTCTGAACTGCACCCCAGGTTACATTTCCAAAACCTGAAACAGCTACAACTTTTCCTTCAAAATTATCATCTTTGGTTTTTAACATTTCTTCTGCGAAGTAAACGTTTCCAAAACCTGTAGCTTCAGGTCTGATAAGGCTTCCACCCCAATTAAGACCTTTACCGGTAAGTACACCTGTAAATTCATTCTTAAGTTTCTTATACATTCCAAAAAGGTAACCAATTTCACGACCCCCTACACCAATATCTCCAGCAGGAATATCAGTGTTAGGACCAATGTGACGGAAAAGTTCAGCCATGAAAGCCTGACAGAATCTCATAATCTCATTATCAGATTTTCCTTTAGGATCAAAATCAGAACCACCTTTACCACCACCCATTGGGAGTGTAGTAAGACTATTCTTAAAAATTTGCTCAAATCCTAAGAATTTAAGTATGCTGAGTGTTACACTTGGGTGAAAACGAAGACCACCTTTATAAGGTCCTATTGCACTGTTAAATTCAATACGATAACCACGGTTCACATGTACTTCACCTTTGTCATCTATCCATGGAACCCTGAACATGATAGTTCTTTCCGGCTCAACTATCCTATCCATTATCTTAGCTTCTTTGAACTTGGGATTTGCTTCATAAACTTCCCATACCGAATCGACAACTTCCTTAACAGCTTGAAGAAATTCTGGCTGTGCAGGATTTTTTGCTGCAACTTGTTCGATGAACTTTTGCTTATCCATCATACCCTCCGATTTTTTATTGATTATGA
>JAUVKM010000244.1 GCA_030596265.1 Candidatus Cloacimonadota bacterium | reverse complement strand
TGGATGGTCTGACCTGTTATATAACCAGCTTCTTGTGAAGCTAGGAATATACATAAATTTGCAACGTCCTTAGCTGTACCCATACGGGATAATGGAATTGCAGATGAATAATTGTCAATAACTTCTTGTGGTAATTTATCTGTCATTTCTGTTTGGATAAAACCAGGAGCAATTGCATTTACTCTGATATTTCTGGATGCAAATTCCCTGGCAGATGACTTAGTTAAGGCAATGATACCACCTTTAGAAGCAGCATAATTTGCTTGACCGGCATTTCCCATAATTCCAACAACAGATGCTATATTTATAATTACGCCTGAACGACTTTTCAGCATATATCTGCAAACTTTTTGAGTACAGATGAATGTACCCTTAAGGTTAACATTCATTACTGCATCCCAGTCCGATTCCTTCATTTTCATGAGTAATCCGTCTTTTGTTATTCCGGCATTATTTATGAGAATATCAATTTTTCCGAATTTCTTGTGAATTTCTTTGAAAATGGAAGCGATCTCATCTAAATTAGTTACATCAGCAGTGAAACCAATAGCTCGGTTTCCCATGTCATCGATCTGTTGAACTGCTGCATCTACAGCTTCCTGGTTAAGGTCTATTATAATAGAAGTTGCACCATGTTCTGATAACATTTCTGCAATGCTAAATCCAATCCCTCTCGCTGCTCCGGTGATAATCGCAACTTTATCTTTTAAACGTTTCATGACGTCTCCAAATCACTTTTTATCAACTCAAACGTCTCGATTGTGTCGATACTTATAACTTTAACATTCTTGTCAATTTTCTTTAACATCCCAGCAAGTACTTTTTTGGGTCCAAATTCAACAAATGTGTTTACACCATCTTCGATCATGAACTTGATAGAGTCAACCCAAAGAACAGATGAGGTAACTTGTTCTGCAAGATTATTTTTTATCTTATTAATATCTGTTGTAGGTTTCGCACTTACATTAGAAACTACAGGAATAGTCGTTTCATTAAAATTGATATTATTCATTTCTTCAGAAAGCCAGATTGCAGCTTTTTGAATCAGAGGAGAATGAAAAGGACCACCCACAACAAGCGGAACCACTCTTTTTGCTTTTCTTTCATTTGCAATTTCACATGCTTTTTCAACTCCTGCTTTAGATCCTGATATCACAGTTTGAACAGGAGTGTTGAAATTTGCTGCGATAACAATATCAACCTTAGATGCTTCTTCACAAATAGCTTTTACATCATCCGGCGAAAGACCAATAATAGCAGCCATTGCAAAAGGTTTGCCTTCATTTGCTTTGATCATGAATTCACCACGTTTATGAACAAGATACATAGCATCTTCTAATGTGAGAACACCATTTGCAACCAGAGCAGAAAACTCTCCTAACGAATGTCCTGCAACATAATCCGGTACAATATCGATCTCATTAAGAACAGTCTTCAATGCAGCAATACTATGGAATAAAATTGCTGGTTGAGTGAATTTTGTTTCTTTAAGTTTTTCTTCCGGACCTTCAGACATGATTTTATATAAATTAGTATTATTTTTATCATCAAAATTCTTAAGAATGTTTTCAAGTTCAGCATTACTTCTTACAAAATCCATAGCCATACCGATATATTGAGCACCCTGCCCCGGGAAAATAAATGCTATTTTACTCATAAAATTACCTCACTAATTAAATTCTAAGTAATAAACTTCCGGAAGTAAGACCTGCGCCAAAAGAGGCCATAAGCACTATGTCACCATGACGTATCTTTTTGCTCCGAATTGCTTCATCCAAAGCCATTGGAATGGTAGCAGAAGAAGTATTTCCATATTTTTCAATATTTACAATTACCTTCTTCTCATCTATTTTCATTTTTTTCCCTAAAGCCTGGATAATTCGCATATTTGCTTGATGTGTGATAAGCCAGTCAATAGAATGCACATCAAGATGATTTCTTTTTAACACAACGTCACAAGCATGATACATAGATCGTACTGCATTTTTAAATATTTTATTGCCTTCCATATAAACAGTATGAAGGTTTTCTTCTACACTTTCTTTAGTTGCGGGCATACGGGAGCCACCGGCTGTTTGGATCAATAGATCATAATGGGTACCATCAGCAGAAAGTTCAGAATCTATAAATCTGGAAATATCTTTTTCTTCTGCACGGGATATTATTGTTGCTCCTGCACCATCTCCAAAAAGAATACATGTTCCACGATCTTTCCAGTTGGTTATCTTGGTTAATATTTCAACACCAATAACCAATATATTATCAGCAACGCCATTTTCAATATATTGTTTTGCAATATTTACGGCATAGATCCAGCCAGTGCAGCCGGCTGAAACATCGAAAGCAGGAAAGCCTTTTAATCCCAGTTTTTGTTGCAGAATACATGCTACTGAAGGGAAGGGGTGATCACCTGTGACCGTAGCAACAATTATCATATCAATATCTTTAGCCCGAATATTAGCAGCCTTGATAGCTTTTTTTGTAGCTTCATAAGCTAGGTCGGATGCAGCTTGATCGTCAGCAGCAAGATGTCGTTCAGACATCCCTGTTCTGGTTCTTATCCATTCATCGGTTGTATCAACGATTTTTTCCAGATCAAAGTTAGTTAGAATTTTATCAGGTACATACATTCCTGTCCCCGATATTTTTGCATAATATTTAATGCTCATGATTATTTCTCCTCAAAATACTCCTTAGCATGTTCTACGAATCCTGATCTTGCTAGATGTGCAGCAAGTCCGACGGCATTTTTTATTGCTTTTGCATTTGATCTTCCGTGAGAGACAACAGAAATTCCGTTAAGCCCTACAAGTAGTGCTCCACCGTATTCTGAATGATCTAATTTCTTTTTTAAATATGCGTAAGCAGGAAAAGATAAAAGTGCTCCAAGTTTTGCGATCCAGTCTTTCTTCATCTCACTTTTGAGGATTGACATTATTGAATAAGCTGCACCTTCAACTGTTTTGAGCATAACATTGCCAACAAATCCATCGCAAACAACAACATCTACGATACCTTTCAGCAAATCTTTCCCTTCGATATTTCCAACAAAATTAATATCTTTTGTTTCTTTTAATTTAATATAAGTATTTTTAACCAGTTCATTTCCCTTTGTCTTTTCTTCACCAATATTTAATAATGCAACTCTAGGATTATCAGCTTCGAAAAAGAATTTAAAATATAAACTACCGAGAATTGCATATTGAACCAGGTTTTCGGGAGTGCACTCTACATTTGCTCCTACATCAAGAATGATCTCAGGATGAGATTGAGTGGGGAATGTAGTTGCAATAGCGGGTCGAAGAATATTTTTTACTCTTCCGTAACCGAAAAGAGAAGCAGCCATTACCGCTCCGGTATTTCCTGCGCTTACTACAGCTTGAACAATCCCGTCTTTATGTAATTGGATAGCTCTAACCAATGAAGAATCTTTTTTCTCTCTAACCACTTTTGCAGGAGAATCGCTCATAGTTATAACTTCGGATGCATGAACAATTTCTATTTTATCTTTTGGATAATAGTATTTCTCTAATTGTTTGACTAGGATATCTTGTTTGCCCACAAGATAAACTTTATCACAAAGCCCTTCCTTAATTGCAATAATTGCACCTTCCACTTCAGGGAAAGGTGCATTATCACTGCCAAAGGCATCAATAGCTATATGCATATAATTAAAACTTTTAAGATTATTCTTTAACTTCTAGTACTTTCTTGCCGTTATAATG
>JAUVKM010000113.1 GCA_030596265.1 Candidatus Cloacimonadota bacterium | reverse complement strand
TTTTCTGTTGAAATAAGGGAATTTCGCCCCGACCATGTAATTGGAAGGGGCAACTTTTTTTCTGTTGAAATAAGGGAATTTCGCCCCGACCATGTAATTGGGAGGGGCAACTTTTTCAATCCTTATAAAATAGCAGTTAGCAATTAGCAATTAGCAGTTAGTAATTAGCCCTTCAGTGTAAGCTGAGGGGCTTTTATTGTAATGTGATATTATTTAATAAAGCAGTTTAATAACCCCATATTTAACATTCTAATTAATTTTTTTGAACTTGACATAAGATCACAAAAAAATAATTCAAAATAAAGAATATCATTATAAGGAGAAGAAATGAAAAAAATAGTTATTATTGTAATTTTATTATTCGTTGGAGTATTAATACTTGCGCAGCCAATTATAGAATTTGAAACATTGGTATACGATTTTGGCAGAATAAAGGAAGAAGCAGGACCATATAACGTGGACTTTAAGTTTTCCAATACAGGTGATGAATCATTTCGTTTAATAAAGGTCAAAGCTGGTTGAGGGTGCACAGCTCCCAGTTGGTCAACTGATGAAATAGAATCTGGGCAAACAGGTACCATATCTGTCCAATTTGATTCCAATGACAGACATGGAGATTTTAGCAAGCCAATTAATGTTTATACATCTATAAATAATAAGATAGTTAAATTGATAATAGAAGGTTTTGTAATAGAAACACAGGGTAAACGTAGAAGCAAAATTGGACCATTGGATGCACAGGCTAATGTATTAGATTTTGGAAATATTTATCATGATTCTGTTAATAATGAAATTATAACAATTTTCAATTCAACCGAAGATACAATACACATTATCCCACCAAATAAATTTGATCACATTGAATTAAGTGTTGAACCACAAATATTGGAACCGGGACAATCCGGAGAAATAGCAATTCAGCTTTCCACAATAAAAAGCGACTTGGGCAAATCTGTTACAGTTTGTGATTTTGAAATCATAAAAAAAGATGAAAAACATAGAGGCAGGCTTTCCATCTTGGCTAATGTTATTGAGAATTTTTCATTATTAACATCATGGGAATTAGCAAATCCTCCTATTATTTATACAGCATTTGAAACAATAGATATCGGAAGGATTGAAGTAAATGAATTAGCTAGTAAAAATATTGAAATTGAAAATCGTGGAAAAAGAGATCTTCTTATTCATAACATTAAAACAACAAACAGCATGTACTCTATTAACCCAGTAAAGCAAAAAATAAAACCGGGGGAAAAAGGAATATTTCAAATCAGCATTAAACCTACAATTGAAAGAAATAATATTTCATCTAAACTAACAATTATCTCAAATGACCCACATCAAAGCGTTATCAATTACACAATAATTGGAAAAGTAAATCTACCAAAAGAAAGTTCATCCAAATACTTGGTCAATGATATTCGAATTGAAATGGTAGTAGAAATAGTGAAGAATTATAAGGAAAATAATGAGCTGGTAATTCTTGATGTTCGAAATGAAAATGAATATAATAATGGCTGCATAGAAAATGCAATAAATTTAAATTATTATGATTCAAATTTTAAGAAAATGATAAAATTAATGGATAAACAAAAAACATATTTGGTTTATTGCAAGTCGGGAATTCGAAGCAAGAAAGCTGTTGAACAAATGAGCGAAATGGGGTTTAAAAAGATCTATCATATGTATGAAGGTATAGAGGGTTGGAAAGATCAGCATTTGAAATTGATAGATCCTAATAAATAAATTTAATAATTGTTATGTAGAAATTTTTCTAAAATAACCGTAAATTAATGGATAATAAATGTGTTTTATAAAGTCTTGAAGTTAAAAGAGATAGAGAAGCAAATGGGTAATTTGAAATTCAACACATAACGGCATAATTACTTAATATTAAAGGAGATAAGGTGATGACCACCATTTTATATTTACACAATTGAAGTATTTATGAAAACAAATTAAATAAGAATTTAATAAGAAAATGATTTGACAGATTCAACTAAAAAAACAACAAATGGCGTTGTTATGAAAAAGGAAATGATTGTTTGATGTTTTTAGAGTTATTTTTTTTAAAAAGGATAATTGAATGAAGAAAAAGAATGTTAATTTCGAAAACCAAATTGTAGTGTTACTATCGAATTTCAAGGCTTCTCATTCCAAATCGTTACTATCGAATTTATTGATTATTAATCGTTAACCAAATTTTTTAAGGAGATTTTATGAAAAAGGGGATAATTTTTATATTAGTATTGATGTTCGCAGTGAGTTGGGCATTTGCGGAAAAAGCCGCACCAATTCAGTATGACCCTGCTAATTATCCAACACCAAGACAAGGTGGTGATACTGTAGCAAATGCGACCGTTATTGGTTCTCTGCCCTATAATGATATTGGCACTACTTCCGGATATACAGATGATTATGATGAAGTGTGCCCATATACTGGCAGTACTTCACCTGATGTGGTGTATTCTTTTACACCGTCAGGAGATGTAACGAATGTTTGGATGTCACTTTGTGGTGCAGCCACAGATTATGACACTAAGCTTTATATCTACGAAAATTCAGTAACTCCCGGAGCTCCATACGCTTGTAACGATGATGAATGTCCGGGTTATTTGTCAGAATTTAATCAAGTTAATACTCCTGGATTTATGTTTACCGGCGGTAACACTTATTACATCGTAGTAGATGGTTATGGTGGTGGTAGTGGTACTTACCAACTTGATATTACTGGTGATGCTAGTACTATTGCTTATACTATTGAACTTACTGACGACTTTGGTGATGGCTGGAATGGCGGATATATGGATGTAACGGTTGCAGGTGTAGTAGTACTCGATAATATTGCCTGTGCTGGTTCTGGTCCTGATATATTCGGATTTGATGTGAATGCAGGTGACTTAGTTGAATTGGACTTTGTAGCAGGCGGCTGGGCATATGAGTGTGCTTATTATGTTTATGATGAAACCGCTGCTCTTGTAGTATCTTCCGGTGATGGTGGAGTAGAGCCTGATGCTCACGTTGAATTCATCGTAGCAGGTGGTGCTACACAAAATCCGGCTCAAAATCTATCTGTAACAGAGCTTGGTTATGCAACATGGGAAGCACCAAGCGGTCCAGCAACTTCTGAGTGGTTACAGTATGATATTGACAACATGGGATTTGGTGGAATTGGTGCCGAAGCTGTTGACTATAGCCTAATATGGGCTAGTAAATGGGTACCAGCTGACCTTACCGCATATAGTCCTGGTTATGTATTAACAGTAATGGTAAATCAATTGGATCCTGTTGGTGACTATGTAACAGAAGTAAGAGTTCTTTCTGGAGACGGACTTACTACTCTTTATGCTCAAGATGTTACTGGTACATTGGTTAATGGTTGGAACGAGATTGTACTTGATTCTGCTGTTCCATTTGACAATACGGAAAACCTATGGATTGCCATGTATGCAGAGAGAATAGGTGGTACATATAATGAGCCTACAAGTGATGTAGCAACAGTAATGCTCGATAGATACGACTACTTCGCTTATAATGGTGCACCATGGACTAGTATTAATCTCGAATTTGGTATCGATTACCAAGGTTGGATGCTTAGAGGTTTTGTAAGCACTGATCCTGCTGGCAGGGGTGTTGCTCTTGAACATGCCAACCTCAGTAAAGGTAATTATGCTAACTATAGTGGTTCTACACCTACTGGTAAAGGTATGATCAAAGTCGATGCTAACCATGAGTATGAGAAATTCAACGACAAAATATTAAGGGAATTCAACACAGACACAAGGGATTTACTAGGATACAATGTATATCTTGATGGTGTATTTATTGAATTCGTTACTGAGTTATACTATCAGTATACAGGTCTTGTTGATGGTGAGACATATTTATCTGAAGTAACTGCTTTATATGATGAAGGTGAATCTGATCCTATCAGTTATACATTTACATATCTGCCTGTTGTAACTAATCCTCCTCAAAATCTATCTGTAACAGAACTTGGTTTAGCAACTTGGGAAGCACCAATCGGTCCAGCAATTTCTGAGTGGTTACAGTATGATATTGATAATCTGGGATTTTCTGGAATTGGTGCAGTAACAGCTGACTATAGCCTAATATGGGCTAGTAAATGGGTACCAGCTGACCTTACACCTTATACTACTGGTTATGTAACAAAAGTACTGGTGAATCAATATACAGATCCTACTGGTGTTGACTATGTTACAGAAGTAAGAATTCTTTCTGGAGACGGAACTAATATTCTTTATGCTCAAGATGTTACGGGTCAATTAACTGCAGGTTGGAACGAAGTTATACTTAACGATGCAGTTCCATTTGATAATACAGAAAACCTTTGGATCGCCATGTATGTTGAGCGCCCAGTTTCTTGTACCGCTAACGAGCCTACAAGTGATGTAGAAACAGTAATGCTCGATAGATACGACTACTTCGCTTATGATGGTGGACCATGGACTACTATTAATATCGAATATGGTATCGATTACCAAGGTTGGATGCTTAGAGGTTATGTAAGTACAGATCCAGCAGGTAGAAGTGTAGCTCTTGGACATGTTGATAAGAAAGGTTATTACACTGAATATAGTGGATCTCACCCAACTGGTAATGGCATGATCAAACCTGATGCTAGTTACGAACATATAAGATACGAAGGAAACACAGCCACACGTGATTTCTTAGGATATAATGTATATCTTGATGGTGTATTTGTTGAATTCGTTACTGAGTTATACTATGAGTATACAGGTCTTGTTAATGGTGAGACATATTTATCTGAAGTAACTGCTTTATATGATGAAGGTGAATCTACTGCAATTGATTATACTTTCATTTATATTAGTGATCCAGTCTATGATCCTCCAACAGCCGTAGCTGTAGACGATTATGAAGGTATAGTAACCTGGGCTGCTCCTGCAGTAGGTGGAGTAATCATTGAAGATAACTTTGATAGTTATACAGTTGGTGATCATATAGCTGAAGTTAGTAGTGATTGGGGAACCTGGACGCCTGGTGGAGCCGGTGGATCTGAAGATGGTGTAATTTCTGATGCACAAGCTTTAAGTCCTTCAAATTCATTATTAATTGAAGGAACAAACGATCAACTATTGATCATGGATGATTATACATCTGGTGTCTATACAATGGAACTTGATCTTTATATTCCTGCTGGATTCTGCGGTTATTGGAATTTGCAGAAAACAAGTACTCCAGGTGACGAATGGGGAATCCAGATAATGTTTGATGTAACTGGTGAAGCTGTAGTAGATGCAGGTGCTGCTGCTGCAGCTACATTCACATTCGCTTTCGATACTTGGATTCATCAAGAAGTTATTGTCGATCTTGATAGTGATTTGGCTACATATTATACTGATGGTGTAGAGATAATACAATATCCATGGACTCTTGGAACAGGTGGTGGTTCTATTCCTGCATTTGGTGGATTGAATCTTTATGCTTGGGCTTCAACTGGAAATTCACCACAATGTTATTTCGATAATGTTGTACTAAGTAGCGGAACAACACGCGACCTTACAGGATACAATGTATATCTTGATGATATGGGTACTATTCTTGAAACAGTAGGTGCCGATGTATTTGCATTTACATATTCAGATCTTGTATTTGATCAAGATTATGTAGCAGGTGTTTCCGCTATTTATGATGATGGTGGTGAATCTGACATAGTTGAAGTTCCTTTCACTTATACCGGACTGGATGCTGGAAATGTTATTGTTGCAGTTACAAAGCTTAACGGTAACTATCCTAATCCATTCAACCCAGTTACAAATATTGCTTACTCAATCAAAGAAGCTGGTAAAGTAACTCTTCACGTTTACAATATAAAAGGTCAGCTTGTTAAGACCCTTGTAAATGATGTAAGAGAGACAGGTAATTACACAGTAACTTGGAATGGTAGGGACAATACAAATAAATCTGTAGCTAGTGGTGTTTATTTCTACAAGATGAAAGCACAAAACTATAACAACACTAAGAAAATGATACTTATGAAGTAAGAGAATTTCGCCCTGACGATTTTTATCGGGAGGGCAACTTCTCACTTCTTATGAAATAGCTGTTAGCAATTAGCAGTTAGCAATTAGCCCCGGTTCGCCGGGGCTTTTTTTTGTAGGGTCAATTCTCCGAATTGACCGCAAAACTTAAATTATTTCAAATCATTATCAATAATATTCTTCTCTGATACAACGGTTGTAATCTGAGCACTATTACCGTCCGATACAATTTGGCAGGCACCGTCATAACCAGTTATCATAAGGTTAGGACCCAAAAATTCAAATCTTTCTAAAGTAATTTTATGCGGAAAATTAAATCTGTTTTTCTTGGCAGTAGAAATTATTGCATATTGCGGATCAACAACCTTAATAAATGCAGGAGAGCTGGCAGTTTTACTACCATGATGTCCAACTTTTAAAACATCGCAATCGAGGAATTCAGGATAATTATTAATTAAATAATCTTCTCCTTCACGCTCTAGATCACCGGTAAAAAGTACGGATAAATCTCCATAATCTAATCGTACAACAATAGAGAGATTATTAATATTACCACTTTTGTAATAACTATCAGGATGAATTATCTTGAAATTGATCTCATTAAAACTGATGTGAGTTGTATCTAATACAGTAAATACGGAGCATCCTTCAATTTCCACTTCTCCTGCGATGTTGTTCCATATTTTTCTATTCTGAAATTCGTCAGTTACAATTAGATTCTTTACCTCAAGATTTTCAAATACACTGAATACACCACCATAATGATCATTATGAGCATGAGTTATTAAAACATGATCGATGCTTTTTATTCCATTCTGCTGCAAATAGGGA